>JAFIGA010000303.1 GCA_020831715.1 Leptospira sp.
CAAAAGGCGTGGGTTCAAAAGGGAATTGAAGTATTTCCTGATAGTATTCCCTTGCTTATTGCTATGGGGGATATGTCTTTACAGAAAGATTGGGACTCTGCTGAGAAATACTACTTGAAAGCAGAAGAATTCATTCGTAAAATCCCTTCAGTTGATTTGAATTCTATCGAAATTATTTCAGGGCTACATCCGGAAGATAAAAATGAAGAAGGTAAGAGATTATCGATGCCAAACGGGAATTTAAGAAATTCTATCTATTTTCGATTGGGATATCTATATCTATGTAGAAATAAATACCAAGAAGCCTCGTCCTATTTAGGTTCCATTCCGGCATCTTTTAGAGACTCATTAGTAATATTTTTGCAAATTCTGTTGAGTATAAAAAATGAACAGTACTCAAATTCCAATAAATTCTTTAAATTATTTATGCATCCAAAAAATCAGGAGAATTTTTCTTCTAGAAATGTTCTGCAAAACCAAACAATTGAGAAATTAATCAATTCATCGTTTTTACAGTGGAAGAATCTATTAGGCGGAATTTCACTTTCAAAGGATTGGATAGACTTTATAATTATTCTTAAGGAAAGGATGAACTTGAATGAGGATTTAAAAGGATTTTTTATTGAAAAGATAATCTTATTTAACAAAAAGAATAATAATTTGGAAGTCTTTTTATCTTCCAATCAAATGATGCTTTTCGACTTGTTTAACTTCTATAAAAATGTGAATAATTCTGAAGCAGTATTGAAATTGGCTATGGATTTACCTTATAACAGAATATCTTATGACAGTGTAATCCTTACTATTCAAACAAACGGGAATATGGAATATTTTCTTCCTTATTTCCAATTATTTTTTGGAAAAGATGGGCGGGATATCATTTCAAGGTTGGAAAATTTCTATTGGTTAGCCAATGATGAATCGAGATGGGATGTTTTTTTAACTGTAATCAACCATTCTATTGAGTCCAGTAATGACAAAATTGTCCTATCGCATTTGCATTTCTACTTAGGTAAATACCATCTATTGGTTTCTCAAAAATATGACTTAGCATACAATCATTTGAAAATATCCACTCGCTTATTCCCAAATCATCTAGCTTATTGGGGGATAGGTAAATATTGTTTCATAAAGAAACATTTAATTTTTTCAATAGCCTTTTTCAACAAGTCTTTGGAAATAATTTTGGAAAATAAACTTAATGTAAATAGTATTCATGAAATGTATCCAAAAGAAATCTTGTTAGCTCTTCTGGATGATATTTTTATTCCTAGACATTATGCTACCAAATTTCTAGAAAATGTAAACAATGTTTTTTTAAAGGAATATAATTCTCCGGATGAATGGGAGTTCCTATTCTCCATAAATTATACCTCAAAAAACAAAATTCTTTTGGGTATTAAGTTAGGAATGCATTACTTAATACTATCTCAATTGGAAAAAGCCCAAGAGTATTTTATAAATGCCAAGAATGCTCTAGCTAAACTATCCATTGAGGAAATCACTCAAGAAGACTTGGAAAAATTGAATGAATTTATTTTTCCATACCGTTCAGAGAGTGCTAAGGATATGCTTTCCCGAAACATCCAGAGGCAATTGGATGAGATCACCAATCGACTCAATCGAGAAAGAGAGAGGGAAATGGAAATCAAGAATAACCATTTGGCGTTTCTTTCTCATACTCTAAGAAATTCATTGGCAGGAGCTTCCGGGACTCTCGAGCGCATCATTGATATGGGGGTCGATCTTCAGAAAGAAGGTGGAATCAATAACCCTATGTTTTTCAGTCTGATTCAAGATTTGAATAAACTTAATCTCACCCATAGGTCTATGGATGCTCTACTGGATATATTCAAATTATTCACAAAAGACAGAGATCGGTTTAGAGTAGAATGGGAAAGAGAGGAATCAGGACAGATTACCCCTGAAATTCTTATCATCCAAGCGATTAGGAATGTATTGTATCGAGTCCTTTTTCATGACGGATACAATAAAATATTTAAAAGAATCAATACTGATATGAATAAGAAAAGCTTACAAATTGAATTTTTGGAAGAAATATTCAAGGAGGATATAAGACTAAAAAATGCCCAAAAAGTATTATCCAAAATTATAAAATTATTCCCTATTATAAATATAGAAATCAATGATGAAGTCACAAGCTGGAAGGAATATGGTTTGAAATACAATGTGCTAAGCTCACTGATATCCGAGGTGATTTTAAATGCCTTAAAGTATTCTGATTACAGAGAACCAATTCATATCAAGTGGATCAGAATGGATCGATCCATTCATTTTTCTGTAAAAAATTCATTCAATAAGGAGTATATTGATTCCGAAAACTCGCAGACGGGTTTAAAGTTCGTTCGTGATTTAATTCGTGATTTAAGAAATATCGAAATAAAGAGCTCATTTAACTCGGAAGAATTTAAAGTAAAGGATTCCGGTATATACTATATCTCTTTGCAAATTAATGAAATAACGGGAGAAAACCAATGAATATACTTTGGATTGAAGACTTCTCAAGGGATGTTCCTGACCACAAGGCGTTGGGAGAAAATCTATTTAAGGATCTAATCAATAAGGGGAAGAGGTTTGGTGTTTTTGATAATAGTGATGGAGATTTTCACATAAATTTTCCAAAGTATTTTAAAGAAAAATCTAAAGGAGTCCAAAAATTGACGATATGCCTTACTCTAGATGAATTCGAAAATAAATATGAAGGGAAAATATTAGATTATGATATATTTATTATCGATATAAATTTGAGTGAAGGATCTCTCGGAGATCCTGAGATTTCTAAATGGCATGGTTTTGGGATCTATAACAGAATTGTTAGAAAAGGAATTCCCGAGCCTCATACAGCAATTATGACGGGGAATGCAGATAAGATACGGGATGTTTGCAAGAAACATTCTCTCCCTGAACCGACTAATTTTTTTAAAAAAGGGGAAATAAATAAGAATACAGAATTCTATCCAGAAAACCCAATTCGAGGATATTCTGAGTGTCGAAGATGGCTCCAAGAAAAAGCAGATGACCCTTTTATTCAATTGCGGAGAGGTATCTTGGACTCCTGTGAAGAATTGAAAACTCTAGAAAGTCAAAATATATTATTGAATAATGTTATCAGAAAATTTAACGATGAACCGGAAGAACAGTTGGATTGGGAATATGGTGAAAAGTTTCTGGATAGAATGCACCAACTTTTTATTAAAGAATTTTATTTTGAAAATGATTCCAAAAAAGGTAAATATAGACTCTATATTTACCTACTGGCATTAACATCCGAATGGGATCGAACGGGGCTATCCAGTTATCTTTTTTTGAAAGATTATAATGATGAAAAATATACGAAATATAAAAGTTGGAGTAAAGAACAAAAGGAATTGCAAAAAATTGCATTTTGGATATTGAAAAATTCCAGGAATTGTCTTGCGCATTCCACCTTTACAGCTGATCTAGATCCAAGTGATTTGGCTTTCTTTTATCTCTTGGCGATGAGGAATTTTTTCGATATGGATCCAGAAAAAGTCTATGATTATGAAAAAATATTACTTCATATAATTAAAATATCTATCGAAGATAGAAGAATTTTTGAAAAAGAGTTAACTGGTAAATCCAAGATTTATGAAGATACTATTAGGCGATTAATGATGGATATTTTTAAAACCGAAGTAAAGCTATCCAAATCCCAAGAAAAATTAAGTGAAGATGAAAAAGATCAATTGAAAAATGATTTTGTTCAATTGTGTTTTGCATTTCTGGAATCATCGAAATCCTCTAAACAAAATAATAATAATGAGCAAAACCCGTTATCGAAAGCTAAGGAAAATGTAAAGAAATATTCTCTCTTAATATTTTATTCCTGTTTCCTTAATCCAAAATTATTTGCAAGCAGAAGAAATCATCGGGGCATATTAAAATTGACTCACATTATGAGTGGTTTTGCATGTAAGAAGCTTGAGAAAGATTTGGAAAGATTTACCTCTGCAGATATCTCACCACCCGATCCGTTGCCACAATAATGAGCTTAGATCTTGGGCGAGTGCATCCTACATAGAGTTCGGTTAGGCTCAATGATCCCGGCATAGTAATCTTTTCTAATCCCGTGAGGATTACTATGGGTCGTTCAAGTCCTTTGAACTCTAAAATAGTATCAACTAGGATTCCATTGGTAGGAGGTTGAGAATTTAGGCTATTGTAGATTGTGTAATTTCCCCATTTCTTCCCAGCTTCAAATTCAGTTTTTAATGGATGAGGAGTGAGGACTGCGATTTGATCCAATGAGATTCTTTCATTACTATGAAGTCCATTGATTGTACTTAGAACTTTTTCGGGGGCATTTGCCTCGGTAGATATAGTTATTAATTGGACTTCTGGCCCATCAACTTCAGAAGAATGCATTTTATCTCCTCGGAAGTATTTACTAGCTAGATTATGAATTTGTTTTGTATTGCGGATGTTTTTACGAAAAGAAAACTTAGTCATATAATTAGGAAATTCAACCTTTTTATTGTCTATGATTTGACTCTTGTCATAGAATATGTAAAAGTATTTTTCCGGAGTATCAGATAGCAAAAGTTCCATTCCTGTCCACCAATCCTCGTGAAAGTCTTGTCCTTCGTCCACAAGGATAGCTTCGTACCTACTACCGGTCTGTTCTATACAGTCTAGAAGTATATTGCTAAGTTCTTCTTTTTCCTCCCAGTTTAAGCTAAACGGATTCTTGCCTTCATGAGGATTCATTATTACTGTTTCCTTGCAGAGTTCTGTTATGAGACTGGTGAAGGAATGGATATGAAGATTTTCATTTTGAATGGCTGAGTTTTTTAAAAAATCAGCTAACTTTGGACTGAAGCTAACGATGAGAGTCTTTAATCCTTCTTCGGAAAGTATCCTTGCTTTTTCCATTAGAGCTACGGTTTTTCCGGAACCTGCTCCTCCTTCAATGAGGACTCGTTGATTATCTTTCATTAGATCTAGAAATTCATATTGCTTTTGTTCTAGCTTGATCATTTCCCTCTGGGTTTCTTGGAGTTCTCTCTGGAGAGGGTTCTGGATGACTAGACTCGGTGCCAGTAGCTTCTGGAGGTATTCCATTCCATCATATCCCAGCTCTTTCTTTTTGGACCAATGATCATAGATTGATTCGATTTTTGTTTGAATAACAGATGATTTAAGATGATCTTTGAATATAACAATCTCTTTGGGGTGTTCCAAAGTATCGATCTGAAAACTATCTGAATAGAGATCAGAAAACGCAACACAACTTCCTATGTCTATCCAGCGCTGTCTCCACATGGGGTGGGATTGGATTTTTTTTAAAAGAATGAATTTACTGGTTTCAGCTTGTTTCCATGGATTTTTGATTACAAATCTTTGATCTTCCTTATTTATTGTATAGTATTTTCCGGCTCTGCTATCGATTTCGATTCTACCACCTTTAACTTCTAAAATTAATATGCCTCTTACGGGATGTGCGATTACAAAATCTGCTTCTCCTTGTTGAACAGTCCCACCTCGTTCCTTATATATCCAGGTTCTACTATAATAGATGGAATATTCGTCATTTAAGTGTTTTAATGCTTCATATAATCTAAGTTCTGCATTACTTTTGTGATCTTTAAGGTAATCAGCCGATAAATTTTCAGGAAAAACTCTTGCCATGTTAGAATTTGTCTGCTACTTGTATTATACTGTCAACCATTATGAATATTTTTCAATCCAGAGAAAGCATTTTACAAGATTATCATGATTATGTTGCGGGCTTTTTGAACATTAAAGATTCAAGTGCTCGTGATTTTTTAGAGTCCAAGGTTCTTCAAGGAGGGATTTTTTGGCCATCTTCGTTGATTTCTGCCAATCCATCCTATGATACAGGTGGAAGTATAGATGATCTGATTGCTCATAATCTCCTCCACCCAGATACGAGAAACATCTTCCAAAGAGATGGCCGGACATTTAAACTCTATCACCACCAGAGGCTTGCTATAGAGAATTATGTAAATAAAAAGAATACTATTGTTACCAGTGGAACCGGATCAGGAAAGAGTATGACATACTTTATTCCAATTGTGGATTCCATTCTTAGGAAGGGTGATTTTAGCCCGGGTATTCGAGCTATTATTGTTTATCCAATGAATGCTCTAATTAATTCTCAGTTGAATGAGTTCTCCGATCTTTTGAAGGATAGTCCTATTACTTGCAAGGCTTATACGGGAACCACCAAGATGGAGGAAAGAGCGGCTATTTTAAGGGAGCCTCCGCATATAATTCTAACTAACTATGTAATGCTTGAATATCTATTGATTCGGAAAAATGAGAGCAGTGCTTTTTTTTCCAGTAAGGGTTCTAGTATTGAGTGGGTTGCCTTTGATGAATTGCATACTTACAGGGGGCGCCAGGGTTCAGATGTCGCAATATTGATACGTAAGTTAACAGAAAGAATTGGAAATATTCCACAATTTGTTGGGACAAGTGCGACGATGTCCACATCTAAATCGGCGGATGAGAGGAAGAGTGAGATAGCAAAGTTTGCACGTAAGATGTTTGGCTCTGAATTCTCGCAAGAGGATATAATTGAGGAAAAGCTTCAAAGGTTATTTGAATATTCAGATAAGATTTCTCAAGATAAGTTGAAGGAATCTGTTGTTCAGGTTTTGGAAGGTAAAGTTCCATTGGATCCCAACGCTTTCCGAGTCTTTCCCCTGGCGGCATGGATTGAAAAAGAATTCAGTGTATTTTTTGATATCTCGATTCGGGAGGTCTCACGTTCTCACCCTATCTCGATTGAGGAAGGTGGTAATAGGCTCTCCAGGGAAACAGGAGTTCCACAGGAAGATTGCATTCGAGCCATTCGAGAGACTTTTCTTATTGGGAATACTATGGAAGTTTCTAATGGGAAAAAGTTTTTTGAATTCAAGCTTCATCAATTTTTTTCCCAAGGTGGAAGTATATATTCTAGTATTCACCCTCCCAAGGATAGAGACTATTCTGTTGCCGGAGAATTGATCTCACCAAAATATAAAGGCAATACTAAGCTTCTCCCTCTTTCATTTTGCAGAGTCTGTGGAGCAGAGCATTATGTTGTAGATTGGGACAGTCGGGAACATATTGTGCACAGAAGGGAATTTTTAGAGGATCCCTATCGAGATAAGGAAGAGTTGGAGCATTTGATTTCAGGATATTTATATCCAAACTATAATAATCAATATGCGATCAATCTAGAAAACGTTCCTGAGAATTGGATTAAATATGGAGCAAAAGGACCTAAGCTCGATAAAGGTTATCAAGATCAATTGCAGTTGCTCTATGTAAATCCCGAAGGTAAAACTTCAGAGTTGAATAAAACCGGCTATTACCCTATGGTATTTCAGAGGAATCCTTTATTACTCTGTTGTTCTTGTGGGGAAGCATATGATCGAAGAACCAGTGAATTCAAGAAACTCTCTACTCTATCTAGTGAAGGTCGGAGTAGTGCCACCACAATTCTTTCTCTTTCTACTTTGAAAGCTCTTAAAGCAAAAGAAGTTGATAAATCTCGTACTAAGATTTTAAGCTTTACCGACAATAGGCAAGATGCTTCTCTCCAAGCCGGTCATTTCAATGATTTTGTTCGAGTGACTTTAATTCGTTCTGCCCTTTTGAAATCATTGGAAGAATCAGGCGATGAAGGAATCTCCATTTCAGAGATAGCTAAAAAAGTCATGGATAGAGCCGGGCTAAATTATAAAATTTATCTAAAAACCAATCACTATATCATTGATGGAAAAGAAGAATCTCCGACAGATATTGTTTTAAAAAATAGTCGAAATGATTTTTTGAACATTCTATACCATAGATTATTGGAAGATTTGCAAAGGGGATGGAGGTTTACCCAGCCTAATCTGGAGCAATTGGATCTAGTTAGAATGGACTACCTCTATCTGGATCAAATATATTCCAATTTACGCCCCGGAATTTTAAAGGACTTTATTGAAGTGAATCAAGTGAATGAGTCCGATTTTTCTGAACTGATTCGTATTATGTTGGATGAGATGCGAAAGAATCTTGCTTTTGAGGATGATATCTTTAAAGAAGAAGTTCGCAATGATATTCGAAATACTAGCAAAAAATTGATTGTGGATGAATGGTTATTAGAACAAGAAAAAGGACTTCCTTCTCTGAAGGCATATACTTATCTTTCTGTGAAAGAAGATGGGGATTTGAAATCCATAGGAGTAAAATCAGCTTTAGGTAAATTTATAAAACGTAAGTTGACTGAGTGGAATGGAGGAAGAGAAGTTGCACCCGATTCTTATAACGAATTAATAGATTCTATTCTGAGAATTTTGACGGCTATGACCGTTCTGGTTGAGATTAGGAAGAGAAACAATGAATTGTATGGATACCGTGTCAATTCTCAATGCTTTGTTTGGAAATTGGGTGAAGGTAAGCCTCGTAGAGATCCCATTCGCTCTCGTAAAGTTGATTCTGATATTTTTGAAAGTAAAGAGTTGGAGCCGAATGTATATTTTACGAATCTTTATAAAAAATTCTTAGAGAATCATATTGGGGTTTTTAAAGCGGCTGAACACACCGGACAGATCCAAGCGGAAGATAGAGAAATAAGAGAGAAGGGATTTCGAGAAGGAGATATATCTGCCTTGTATTGTTCGCCTACTATGGAGCTAGGTGTGGATATCAGGGATTTGGAAGTGGTTCATATGAGAAATGTTCCACCGGGACCTGCTAATTATGCTCAGAGAAGTGGACGAGCGGGTCGAGCCGGTCAGTCGGCATTTATCATGACCTATTGCGCACAGAATGTTGGGCACGACCAATATTATTTTACAAGGCAAGAAGAAATGGTAAAAGGAATCGTTCGTACTCCCAATATGGATCTTCACAATAAGGATTTGATAAAGACACATTTTCATTCTATGTGGTTAGAAAAAACAGGCATTGAATTCCAGAATGAAGGAGTCGGACAATGCTTGGATCAATCCGATATTAGCCGAATGCCACTCAAGAAAGAAATTATCGCTAAGTTGGAACTAGAAGATGGTGTCTTGGTTGAGTTGGTAGAATCCGCTAATAGAATCTTGGGAAGTTTGCATTTGGCGAAGGAACTATTCACAGAAGAAGATATCCAAGGCATCTTCCTGGAAGCTCCTAAAAATTTTGATCGGAGTTTTGATTCCTTGAGAGATTTACTCAGGACAAACCAATATTTGGTGAAGAGAGCAGGTGAACAGATTTCGAACTTGATTCGATTGGGGGGGATTGAAAATAAGAGAAAGCTTTCTTTCTGGAAGCAGATAGAGGGAAGGCATAGATCTGTAATTATGCAGATCAACTCCAATTCCGGTTCTAAGAGCGATTATTATCCCTACCGATACCTAGCTAGTGTTGGTTTTCTGCCCGGTTATAATTTTCCTGCCTCTCCTGTTGTTGCCTGGGTTCCCAAGGTGAATCAATCCGGTCATTCAGACGAATCTGATTCTATTGATCGCCCTAAATATCTTGCTCTAACTGAGTTTGGACCGAACAATCTAGTCTATCATAATGGTTCCAAATTTCGAATGAGCCGAACTAGCCTAAGCTTAAATAAGGAAGGAGAAGATAACTTTTTGGATTCGAGAAGAATTTGTAAGGTTTGTGGATTCGTTCATACACCCGATGAATCCTTGCATACAAAATGTTTGAATTGCGGAAATTCTCTGAGTGGAGAAAATTCGGAAGAACCTAAGACTCTACTACCTATATCAGTTGTGTATGGAGAGGTTGTTGAGAGAATCAATTCGGAAGAGGAAGCAAGGAGGCGCATGGGTTATAATACAACAACCCATTTCCGTTTCCGAATGCGTGGACAAGAACCGGATACTCATACTGTGTTGGGATACTCGGATGTTAATGTAGCCATAATACAACTCCAATACGGTGAGTCTACAGATATCTATACTATCAATCGAGGCTGGAGAAAAAGCCAAGATGGAAATATAGGATTTACATTGAGAACTCCCAGTGGTCGTTATATGCGAAGGCCTGAAGATATGGATGACAATGATCCAAATGTTCAGATGGAAGAAGATGTATTTGGCTTTGATATTAAATCGAATATTTTTCCTTATGTGAAAGAGAAAGCGAACGTGCTATTCATCCGACCTGAGGGGGTTGACGCAGACGATGTGTTTCTCAAGAATCTGATGTATGCACTTGCCAAGGGAATCCAGGCGGTATTTCAGATTGAAGAAAGAGAATTGGGAATGGAGCTGATTGGACAAAAAGAATTCAGAAACATTTTCTTCTGGGAGGAATCGGAGGGTACTCTTGGAGTTTTAAATCAACTCTTGGAAGATGGGAATCTTCTTGCAGAAGTAGCAACGAAGTCATTGGAGATTTTGCATTTTGCTCCTGAGGACGGTAAAGACTTGGAGGAGGATTGTGTTAAAGCTTGTTACCAGTGCTTGATGTCTTATTATAATCAATTGGATCATCGGATATTGGATCGATTTCTAATCCGAAATTATCTATTGGAGCTTAGCCGAACCAAGGTGCAGGCTATCGATACTTCAACAGATTACAATTCCCAATATTCTCGAATAAAGGATAGCTCGGAAAAGCTTCAATTTCCTCATAGTTGTATATTCTTCTTGGATAGTCTGGCAATGGAGGAGCTTCGGATGCCCGATCATGTTCAATATGCTAAGGCAGGCAAAGTTGCGGAGTATTTTTATTCTCCCGGAACATTTGTAATTGCCACTGATGGGAAGTCGGAAGAGGAGATGGAGGCTTGGGAAGAATTAGCTGAAAATCATGGTTATATGCTACTCAAGATTCCCAATCGTGAAGGAATAAATAGTGATGAGGAATATTTTCAGAGAATGGATTTATTTATCCAAGATAATTCCTCAATATTTTCCAGGGAGAGAAAATAAATGGGTACATTCAGTGCTGGCTCTATTGTAGAGTATCGTAATCGTAATTGGTTGGTTGAGCCGAATGCTAGTAATATGAATGGAGATGGGAAATCAACCGCAAAAAATACTCAATCCACTCTTCGGTTGAAACCTTTGGGTTCGTTTTTGGAAGATTCCATAGAGCTGGATCTGGAACTTGCTACTGAATTGGGAAAGCTATATGAATCAGAGATTCCAAGGGCTTCTAAGTTCCCTGAACCCGATATTGATGAGTTTCGTGATGAGGAGAATCTTAGGATTACATTCCAAGCCTTTCGTTTGTTACTCCGAGATGGAACAGCTCCCTTTCGTTCCTTTGGAAAGATTGGGATAACTCCCCGGATCTACCAATTGGTTCCACTTCTAATGGCACTTCGGCAAGAAATTGTTAGACTCTTTATTGCAGATGATGTAGGGGTTGGGAAGACAATAGAGGCAGGTCTCGTCGCCAGAGAGCTATTGGATCGGAATATTATAGATAAGATTGTAGTCCTAACACCACCATCTCTTTGTGATCAATGGAAGAAAGAGATGGAAGAAAAGTTCCAAATTTCGGCGGAGGTGGTGAGATCAAGCACGCTTTCCAAGTTGGAGAGAGCTCTTCCTCCTGGGGAAGAGAATATTTTTAGCTACTATCCATTCTTGGTTGTGAGTGTTGATCTTATGAAGGCGGAAAAGTATAAGAGTTTTTTCTTATCTTCTTGTGCCAACTTCGTGATTGCAGATGAGGTGCATTCCATGGCTAAGCCCAGTGGAAGTTCTGCCGGCTCGTTGAATCATCTTAGGTATGATCTTTTGAAAAAATTGGCAGAGAAGAAAGATAGGCATATGTTGCTATTATCCGCAACACCTCATAATGGTATGGCTGATAGTTTCTTGTCTCTTCTAGGTTTGTTAGATCCAAAATTCGCTCAACTTGATATGGAAAATTTGAAACCTCAAGAGCGTGAAGAATTGGCTCGACATTTCATCCAAAGAAGACGGCCGGATATTATAAAATGGTTGGGGGAAGATACACCCTTTCCCAAGCGAGATGAAAGCAATCTGGAATGTGCCTATGAATTCAAGAAAGAAGAAAAGAAACTCTTCCAAGATGTATTGGAATACGCCAGAGAGATAGTTAAGGATGCGGAAGGTGAAGAAAAGCAACACCGTAGAAGAATGAAATTTTATTCTGCTCTTGCTCTTCTTCGAAGTATTTCCAGTTCACCGGCACAGGCAAGTCTAGCTTTCTCTTCTAAAATTTCCAGAATGCAAGATGAAAGTGGAGAATCCAATCTCCCATTGCAAAATGAAGCAAGTGTCTTGGATGGTGAAAATATGTTGGATGATAGCGGAAGTTTTCTCCTGACAGAAAATTTGGATACGAAGAAGCTTAGATCCTTTCAAGAACGAAGTAAAGAACTGAAAGGGAAATCCGATTCTAAACTGGAACTATTGAAAGACTTGGTGAAGAATCTTGCTCAAGACAAGAAAAGTCCTATCGTTTGGTGTCGCTATATTCAGACAGCTCAGTATTTGGGAGAAGAACTGTCCAAGTTGAAAATCGGAAGAACCAATATACAGGTAGCTGTTGTTACAGGTGGGATAGGTGATGAAGAGAGGAAGGAAAAAGTCCTTGAAGTAGGAGAGTTGAAAGGCTCCGGTCCCATAGTACTTGTCGCAACTGATTGTCTATCAGAGGGCGTGAACTTACAAGAGCATTTTGATGCAATCATTCATTATGATCTTCCTTGGAACCCCAATCGAATGGAACAAAGGGAAGGAAGAGTGGATCGCTACGGGCAAAAAGCAAAATCTATTCCCATTCATATTCTTTATGGTAAGAACAATCCTATGGATGGGGCAATCCTTCAGGTTTTGATACGAAAAGTAAGAGAGATCCATAAACAATTGGGAATCCAAGTTCCTATTCCACTCAACTCCGATGCCATGCTTGAAACAATTTTGAATTCATTTCTTCTCAAGAGAGATAGCCAAAATGATAAGCAACTTTTATTATTTGATGAAGCCGATCCAGCCTACCAGGCTCAGAAGCAATTTGAAGAGATGTTGGAGAATGCTAAAGACAAAGAGAAAGTATCTAGGAGTCGATTCGCACATCATTCTGATCATCCGGACAGCTTAGACAGTGAACTCGAAATTCAGAAGAGAGAGACAGAACGAATCTTCGGAACTCCTATGGATGTAGAAGATTTCTTCTATAGTTTTTTCAAAAAATATGGAACCAAGGGATTACCCATCAAAAAAGTGAAATCCGGTGTTGTTGAAGTGAAGAGATCTGACTTGAATGCTTTTCTATCCAAAGAAGATCAGATTACTCTTAAGCTTCCCGAAATAGTTAGATTCTCTTTTGTAAGCCCTGAGCCGGAAGGAACGATCTACTTGGGTAGAACCAATCCAATCCTAACACAAATGGCGGAAAAGGTAGTGGAGAAAGCACTCCACCCCCAAGGACAAGAAGATTTTTCATTGGGTGCTAGACTATCAGCTATTCGGAGTAAATCGGTAAAAGAGAGAACTATGGTTAATCTATACAGGTTTCGATTCGAAAAGGGCGGAAAGCTTGCCGAAGAACCTTATTTTGTAATCATTCGAGGTGTTGGATCATCTATTGAAGTAATCTATCCACCTGATTCGGAAGAAATTTTTCATTCCATAGAATCCACAGGGAATGCAGGAGATCGAAATGCAGTTCGAAAATTCCTTGAACAATCTTTACGTTCAGAGGCGAAGGTTCGGGAATATTTGCTAGAGAAGAGAAAGGAAAGAACAAAAGAATTGAATGAGCGTTATATGCAACACAAGAATTCTCTTCGTCTAGCTCGTGGAAAATGGAAAGAAGTCGGTGAGATCGAGCTATTTGGTAGCTTGGTTGTGTATCCGGACGCAAATTAGGGGAATAAACTATGAAATATGCCAGCATTCGAATAGAAGGTGGATTGTTTTCTCAGGAATATTTGGAATCCTTATCTCGGTCAGATAGTGGAAGAAAGGGGCAGAAATCCCAGGATTTTGGTTTTGGAAATAACAGGGGATTTGTGGAAGAAGTGTCCGGAATCTGGGGTGAGGCGAAGGAGCTTTACCTAAGATTCGAGAAGCGTAGAGAAAGGCTTGCCGGAACCGAAAAAGAAAAAAAAGAAAGCCCTTATACTACCACCAATCAGTATTGGATTCTTCCCTTTTTGGAGCTTATGGATTACCAGATTCGAGAATGGAGTCCTAGCCCTGTAATTGAAGGTAAACGCTATAATATCAGCCATCGTGACGGTATTCCTATTCATGTAGTGGGGTATGATAAAGAAGATCTGGGAGGGAGATTGGGCCCTCAGGTATCGCCGCATAGTCTTATTCAGGAATATATCAACCGAAGTGATGAAATCTGGGGAATTGTTACGAATGGGAAGATATTTCGTCTTCTCCGCAATTCCAATCTCTTTACCAGACAGACCTATCTGGAAGTGGATCTAGAAAAAATATTCACCGAAGATCTGTTCGATGAATTTTTGTTATTCTATCGAATCTTTCATAGATCACGTCTGCCCAAGGAGGGACAGGATAGGGAATGCCTTTTAGAAGAATACTACAATGGCACTTTGGAAGAAGGTGGAAGGATTCGGGACAAGCTCCAATCTCAAGTTCGTAGTTCCATCGAGTGGTTTGGAGTAGGTTTTTTGCAACATGAAAAGAACCTAGAACTCCGAAATGCTTACTCCAAGGGGGAATTGGATGTAAACCAGTTCTATTCGGAGATATTGTATCTCATCTATCGAATTCTTTTTGTCCTCGTTGCCGAGGAACGAAAGCTCCTGGGGGATGCAGGGAATCCAAATCTTAGAACCTACGGAATGGTAAGACTTCGAGAACTTGCCGCTATTCCTCGGAATGATGAGACGCCTTATGATGATTTATACCAGCAGACCAAGTCATACTTTCGTATATTAGGGAATGAACATTTATCCAAGCTTTCTCAGTTGCCTGCATTGGGTGGGGAGTTATTTCGGACTCGTCCCATTATTGACAGAGTTGACTTAAAGAACAGTATATACCTCCGAATCTTGAAGAAGTTGCTGTATTTCCAAGAAGGCAAGCGAATGGTCAAGGTAAACTACTCGCTCTTGAATGTGGAAGAATTGGGATCTGTATATGAGAGTCTTTTGGATTTTGCCCCTCATATAGAAATTGAGGGAGATGCAGAGCATCCGGGGAATTGGAGATTTGTTCTTCTAGCCGGAACGGAAAGAAAGAGCACCGGTTCGCATTATACGCATTCGGATCTGGTAGCCGAGGCACTCCGACAGAGTCTTGTCCCCAAGATTGCAGAGGTCATGTCTTCTGTGGAGAAAGAGAAAAAGTCCGAAGAGGTTGAATTGGTTCGCAAGGAGAAGAAGAAAGCACTTCTGAATCTGAAGGTATTGGATCCCTCTTGTGGATCGGGGCATTTTCTTTTGGCGAGTGCCAGGTTGATAGGAAAAGAAATTGCCAAGTTGGATTATAATACTGAAGAGCCCACTCCGGAAAATATTCGTGAGGGTGTGAGGGAGTCAATAGCCCATAATATCTACGGAGTGGACGTAAATCCTCTAGCAGTGGATCTCTGTAAGACAGCGCTTTGGATGGAGGGGTACAGTTCGGGTAAGCCACTTAGTTTCTTGGATTCTCATATACGTTGTGGGAATAGTCTGGTGGGCGTCTTCGATCTATCTGTGGTTGATCCTTCCAAAAAGGAGGCATTTGGAATTCCCGATGGGGCATACAAGCCTGTGGGGGGAGATGATAAGGAAACCGCGAAAAAATACAAAACCCAAAACCTTGCAGAGAGTAAGGATCAAATATCAGTCAGTCTATTCCAGACTGAAGTAGTCCAAGCCGCTAACCAAAATTTATTGAAGATTCATGAGATTCTGGAATCGGTGGATGAATCCAGTATTGCCAATATCAGGAAAAAAGAGGAAGAATTCCAGACTATGCGTAGCGTCGGGGGAGATTGGTGGAAGGAAAAGCTAGCTTGTGACCTGTGGACAACAGCATTCTTTGTGGATCTTACCCCCGAAGCCGACCTTGCCGGTAAGATTTCCACCTCGGAAGATATCCGGATGTTATGGAAGAACCCGAAAGATCCCCAGCTTACTTCCAAAGTTCGAGAAGCCGAGAGACTGAGTCGAAAGATTCGCTACTTCCATTGGCAGTTGGAATTCCCCTTCCTTACCAAACAAGGATTTGATGTGATCGTGGGGAATCCCCCATGGGAAGGATTGCAGTTGGAAGAGTTGAAATATTTTTCAACTCGTGACCCGGAAATAGCAAATTTAGCAGGAGAAGAAAGAAAATCTAGAATTGATAGGCTTCGGAATACAAATCCAACTTTATACCAAGAGTATGAAGAGGATAAAAAGCTTATGTCCAAGGGGAACCAATTCCACAGAGAGAGTGGTCGATACCCTTTAAATTCGAGTGGGAAGTTGAATACCTATTCTTTATTTTCGGGTTTATGTTACGATTTACCCAACTCACAGGGTAAGGTTAGTATCATTGTTCCTACCGGAATAGCCACCGACGATACCAATAAAACCTTCTTCGGTCATATTGTAGAGAAAAAGGTCCTCACTTCCTTATTGGATTTTGAAAATAAGAAGGCAATATTCCCGGGTGTACATCGATCTTATAAATTTTCGATTCTTTCTATGGACTTCTCCGGTGCGAAGAAGATCAAGACTGCTTTCTTTCTACTGGAGACCGCAACTCTCTTCGATAGCCGGAGGGTATTCTTCTTGTCGCCCGAGGACTTCGCTCTCTTCAATCCCAATACAAAAACAACTCCCATATTCCGAACGAGTAAGGACTATGAGCTGAGTAAGAAGATCTATGAGAAGTTTCCCGTATTGTGGAAAGAAGATCCGGTGGAAAACCCTTGGGAACTTAAGTTTAAACAAGGTCTATTTAATATGACGAGTGCTAGTGGAAAATTTCTCCATTCTCCTGGAGTCGATACTCTCCCCCTCTACGAAGGAAAGCTCTTCCACCAATACGACCATAGATTTGCCATCTATACGGATTCCGAGAATACCCGCAATTCAATGGTAGAAGAGAAGCAGGATCCCAACTTCACGATTACTCCGCGCTATTGGGTGAAGGAATCCGACGTAAAAGCCGCACTTACAGACTCGAAGACAGGAGAAGTTATCTGGGATCGGAAGTGGTTTCTGGGATGGAGGGATATCACCAATGCAACCAATGAAAGAACTATGTTGTGTTCATTGATGCCTTGGTCCGGGGTAGGGCATACTTCCCCATTATTTTTTCATACTGGTATTGAAAAAACTTATTTATTATTAGCTAATAATAATTCGATGGCTACTGATTTCATATTTCGATCAAAAACCGGTGGGACACATTTAACTTATTTTATAATTAAACAAATTCCCATTATCCCGCCTTCTTCCTATACTCTAGCGGATCGTAAGTTTTTGTTCCCCCGTGTTGTGGAGTTGGTCTATACGTCTCATGATATGCGCCCTTTTGTGGATGATCTAGCGGAGGAATCTGCGGAGTTGGGTTGTGATCTTCCCGATGTGCCTTATGTCTGGGATGAGGATCGTCGTGCTCTTCTTCGTGCGGAGATCGATGCTTATTACGGCAAGTTGTATGGTCTGAGTAAAGATGAAATGCTCTATATCCTAGATCCCCAAGAAGCTATGGGTGAGGACTGGCCGGGCGAGACCTTCCGTGGTTTGAAGGAGAATGAACTGCGGGAGTTCGGGGAATACAGGACGAAGCAGTTGGTGATGGAGGCTTGGGGGAGGATTTAGCCGAGGTAGGAGAGGAAGAAGATTCTCACGCGGGCACGCTGAGACGCAGAGGGTTTTGGACTGAAGAAGGAAACCATCTGTGTTGATCTGCGTTAATCTGCGGCTGAAAGATTTGGTTTGCCACGGATGAACACAGATTAAGAGGAAGAGATTGTTGTTGGGGATATGAGGAGTGGCGAACAATTAAGATTGCTGGGAGTATTACATATATGGCAAAGAAGAAATCAATCCATGTGAAAGGCAATGAAATCAGTATTATCAATTCTGATGGGATTGATTATATTTCCTTAACCGATATGTTGAAAGCTAAAGATGGAGACTTTTTCATATCTGATTGGCTACGTAATCGAAATACTGTTGAATTTCTAGGCATTTGGGAGACAGTTCACAATCCAAATTTTAATTATGGCGAATTCGCCATAATTAAAAGCCAAGCTGGGTTGAATAATTATAAGATAAGCGTAAAAGAGTGGCAAGAAAAGACTAATGCAATCGGTTTAAAGGCTACTGCCGGAAGATATGGAGGGACGTATGCCCATTCTGATATTGCTTTTGAGTTTGGAATGTGGATCAGTGCTGAATTTAAAATCTATTTAATTCTTGAATTCCAGAGATTGAAGTCCGAAGAAAATGATCGTCTCAAGCTAGAATGGAATCTACAAAGAACTCTCGCTAAGGTCAACTACAGAATTCATACGGATGCTATTAAAGAGAATCTAATACCTAAAGCTTTAAATAAAGACAAAATTAATTTTATATATGCTGATG
>JAFIGA010000304.1 GCA_020831715.1 Leptospira sp.
TTGTTCCTGATATTATTAAATACTATTTGAATGAAGATCCGATAATTGCAAATGTTCCAACTTATCTATGCAGTGAGGGGGACAATTTGAAATTTGTTTTGGACAATATTCATAATCTAGTTGTTAAGGCGGCAAATGGTGCCGGTGGTTATGGAATGATAATCGGTCCCAAATCGACTAAAAAAGAACAAGAAGAATTTAAATTACTGATCAAGGAAGATCCCAGAAATTATATCGCACAACCTGTATTAGCTTTATCTCGGGTTCCTACCTTGGTAGGAGAAGAAGAAATTGAGGGAAGGCATGTGGATCTAAGACCTTTTATTTTATATTCAAAGGATGTTTATGTAATGCCGGGTGGACTTACACGTGTTGCTTTAAAAAAAGGATCCTTGGTGGTGAACTCTTCTCAAGGTGGTGGTTCTAAAGATACTTGGGTGATGGGGTAATTTATGCTGAGTAGAGTAGCTTCTTCTGTTTATTGGTTGAATCGTTATATGGAACGCGCCGAGAATTATTCTCGTTTTGTTGATGTGAATCAACAATTGATGATGGACTTGGATGTAGATGCTGTGAGTCAATGGATGCCTTTGGTCTATACAACCGGTGACCATGAATTGTTTCAGAAGAAATATGGATCTCCAACTCCACGAAATGTGATTTTGTTTTTGACCTTTGATCAAGATAATCCCAATTCAATTTATTCATGTTTGGTGAGAGCAAGGGAAAATGCAAGAACCATTCGTGAGAATATATCCCAATCCATGTGGGAAACCTTGAATGAATTTTACTTGGAAGTTAAATACATTCGTTCGGAATTTTTAAAGAATTCCCTGGATGAAAATATCTCTCTGGATATGCCCTTGGCTAGTTCTTATGGAGACAATCTCTTCGATTTCTTTAAGTTGATTAGAAGGAACTGCCAAACATTCTATGGAATGACAGATTCAACAATCAACCATGATGATGTGTATCATTTTGCCAAGATTGGACGAAACTTGGAAAGAGCAGATAAATCCACACGAATTTTGGATATGAAGTATTTTATTTTGTTGCCCAACTCCCAAGAAGTGGGTTCGACTTTGGATCTCATTCAATGGCTTTCTGTTCTGAAATCAGCAAGTGCTCAAGAAATGTATAACAAAATTTATCCGAAGATTGTACCTCTGAATATTGCTGAATTCATAATCCAAAATCCGCAATTTCCTAGATCCATTCATTTTTGTTTGGAAGAAATTCGTGAGTCTATAGACAAGGTCTCCGGATTGGGAATGCAAGATTATTCGGAGGAAAGTCCAAACAGGCAAGTCAATAAAGTTTTGAAAGATGTAGCCGGCGCCAATATGGTATCGGTGTTTCAATCAGGCTTTCATGAATATATAGATGGGCTTCAATCTCAACTCAACGATCTGGGAAACTCTATTCAGAAACGATTTTTCGAAACATAACAAATAATTGGAATTCAACGCATGTCAATAAAAATATCACTTACACACCGTACAACTTATACTTATGATAGGGATGTAACTCTCTCGCCTCATATCATTCGACTTCGTCCGGCACCTCACACAAGAATTCCTATACTTTCTTATTCTTTGCAGATTTTACCGGAAGAACATTTCATCAACTGGCAGCAAGATCCTTTTGGGAATTACCAAGCTAGGTATGTATTTCCCAAGAAAACCAGAAAATTTGAAGTATTAGTTGATTTAACAGCAGAAATGCGAGTTTTCAATCCTTTTGATTTCTTTGTGGAGAGTTCAGCCGAAAATTTTCCTTTCACCTATTCAGATCTCCTCAGGAGAGAGTTAACTCCTTACTTGCAGACAGAGCCTCCCACTCCCCAACTTGAAAAATACATGAAAACCATAGATAGAAAATCAAGAAGCATCAACGACTTTTTGGTTTATATCAATCAAAAGATTGCAAATGATATCGGTTATATAATCAGAATGGAACCCGGTATTCAATCTCCCGAAACAACTCTCACGTTGGGTTCCGGTTCTTGTCGAGATAGCGCCTATCTCTTGATTCAAATTCTGAGACATTTGGGTATTGCCGCAAGATTTGTATCCGGTTACTTGATTCAACTCAAGGCAGATACAGTCCCTATCGATGGCCCTCCCGGACCAAGTACGGATTTTACAGATCTTCATGCTTGGGCAGAAGTCTTTCTTCCCGGTGCAGGATGGGTAGGGTTGGATGCAACCTCCGGTTTACTTGCCGGTGAGGGTCATATCCCTCTTGCTTGTACACCGGAACCGGAATCAGCTGCGGCTGTAACAGGTGCAGTGGATGAGGCAAAATCTGAATTCGAATTCGAGATGAAGATCCAAAGAATCTTCGAATCTCCACGAGTTACCAAGCCTTACACGGAAAATCAATGGAATGAAATCATTCAATTGGGTAATCTGATTGATAAAGAACAAAAAAAGAGTGATATGAAACTTACCATTGGCGGAGAACCCACTTTTGTTTCTTCCAAGAATAGGGAAGCGGAAGAATGGAATTATACAGCATTAGGTGAAGAAAAATACACTATGTCCGAGGAGCTTCTCCAGAGACTGAAAAAAGATTTTGCCAATGCAGGTGCACTCATTCAATATTGCCAAGGAAAATGGTATCCCGGTGAACTCCTTCCCAGGTGGTCACTGAACTGTTATTGGAGAAAGGATGGAGAACCGCTTTGGAAAAATGAACATTTTATAGCTAGAGATGATGCATCCAAAGGCTACGGTCTTAAAGAAGCGGAAGTTTTTATTAAAACATTTAGTAAGGTAGTAGATGTTGAAACAGAAAATGTAATTCCTTGTTATGAAGATGTGGTTTATTATACTTGGAAAGAAGCAAGCTATAGCGAGGCAATCAATCAAGAAATCAATCGCCTTAATGCATTCGAGCAGGCGGAAAGAAAAAGGCTCCTAGCCCTTCTCGATAAAGGATTGGAGAAAGAAACAGGCTATGTGCTTCCTCTGGAATTTGATGTAATGGGTGGATGTTGGTCGTCCAATCGTTGGACTTTCAAAAGGAATAAATTATTCCTTCATCCGGGTGACTCTCCTATGGGCTTTCGCTTGCCATTGGACTCAATAGAAGGAGAGCATTATTCCTATCCAACACAAGATCCTATGTCCTTCCCTAAAAAATTGCCAAGCTATGAAGAATTTGTATCGAGATGCAAAGTTCCTGAATTGGATCAAAATAGCATTGGAACATTTGACATACCTTCCGCAACGGCTGAAGAGTTATTGCAACAAGAAAAAGACAATCTCCCTGCTAAAAACAAAAAGTCCAAGATGAAAAAACTTGCTAGAACGGCGATTAGCACTGAAATTAGAAATGGAAATCTTCGTGTATTTCTTCCACCGCTTTATAGTTTGGAAAACTTCTTGGAACTCATTGCGGCATTGGAGATCACTTGTGATAAAACGGGACTTAGTATAATCATAGAGGGTTATGATCCAATCAGAGATGATCGTCTTCAGAGATTTCAGATTACTCCGGATCCGGGTGTGATTGAAGTCAATCTTCATCCTTCATCGAGTTTTGATGAAATATTGGAGAAGACAGAAAAATTATACAAGCATGCCGAAGAGGTTCATCTAACAGCAGAGAAATTTTTGATAGATGGACGTCACGCAGGAACAGGTGGAGGAAATCATATAACAGTCGGATCTACTCAACCATCCGAAAGCCCTTTTCTAAGAAATCCTAGTTTGCTAAGAAGTTTAATTGCTTATTGGCAGAATCATCCGGGTTTGTCCTATCTTTTTTCCGGTATATTCATCGGTCCGACTTCCCAAGCACCTAGAATTGATGAAGCAAGATCCGATTCTCTCCATGAATTGGAGATAGCATTTCAACAAATTGATAAATCTAAAGAACCTACGCCTCCATGGCTCATTGATAGGTTGTTTCGAAATATCTTAGTTGATATAACAGGAAATACACATAGATCGGAAATTTCTATTGATAAAATGTTTGACCCAAATTCTCCAACAGGTCGTTTGGGTCTGGTGGAATTTAGAGCATTTGAAATGCCCCCTCATTATAAAATGAGTGTTGTGCAACAAGAATTGGTGATGGCATTATTGACTATGTTCTGGAATAAACCTTTTCAGAGGGGGACTGTGGATTGGAATACGAACCTACATGATAGGTTCATGCTTCCTTATTTTGTTTGGTCCGACTTCAAACAAGTCATGGAAGATTTGAACCGTGCAGGCTTTCCATTCAAAGAAGAATTTTTCATTCCATTTTTCGAATTTCGTTTTCCGGAATACGGACTCTTGGAAATGGACGGAATGAGTTTGGAACTTAGAATGGCATTGGAGCCTTGGAATGTTCTAGGGGAAGAGACCAGTTCTTTTGGAACATCTCGTTCTGTAGACACAGCGGTCGAAAGGGTTCAGGTTCGGGTGAAAGGTTTCACTCCCGAAAGGCACATACTTTCTTGCAATGGATATCGAGTTCCTCTCCAGCCAACAGGGACGAATGGTGACTATGTTGCCGGCGTTCGGTTCAAGGCATGGGCACCACCATTTACGCAACACCCTAATCTACCGGCACAGCAGGATTTGGTTTTTGATATATATGATCTTTGGAACGGAAGATCCATGGGAGGATGTACTTATCATGTCTCCCATCCAGGGGGAAGGTCTTATGAAAACCTACCTGTGAATTCGTATGAGGCAGAATCCAGAAGGATCAGTCGATTTTGGACCCATGGACACAATCCGGGATATGCGGAACAGCCACTTCCAAAAAAGCAAGAAAATTCTAAGTTTCCTTGTACTTTAGATTTACGATTTGCACAGGAGTAAAATCCTAGTGGAAACGGTAGATAAGTTGGAAAAACTGAACCTCATACAAAATTATGAACCTCTTCCCTCAACTTATGATGAACTAGTTGATGAAAATGGAGTCGTTCGCGAGAAATACAACTTTCTATTAAAATCTTTTCAAGAGCTTGGTCAAGATGAGCTCAAGCAGAGAAACCGCGATTCAGAAAGAATCCTCCAAGAAAATGGTGTAACTTATAATATCTATAGTGATGACGCAAAGCAAGAAAGGGCTTGGGCTCTGGATTTATTTCCTGTCCTTATCGAAAGCGAAGAATGGCGTAAAGTTGAGAGGGGACTAGACCAACGAGGTGAGCTTTTTGACTGTATTGTTCGGGATCTCTATGGACCACGAAGGATCATAAAGGAAAAAAGAATTCCTTCCGAATTGATCTGGGCTTGTCCGGGTTTTTTAAGAGCCTGTGACGGGATGTTCGCTAAGACAAAGCTGAATTTCTTCGCATCCGATTTGGTTCGAAATAAGAGCGGAGATTTTCTGATTCTGAATGATCGAATCCAGGCTCCTTCCGGATCGGGTTATTCACTTGAGAATCGAATTGTTTTATCCAGAATTTTCCCGAGCATCTACAGGGATTCACAAGTTCATCGCATTGCATCCTACTTTCGTATTCTAAGGAAAAATCTCCAGAATGTATCAGGAATTGAAGGGCGCGATCCTGTCATTGCACTCTTGACACCAGGTCCGGGAAATGAAACATATTTTGAACATGCTTATCTGGCAAGTTATCTTGGTTATACTCTTGTTCAGGGTGAGGACTTAACAGTTCGTAGCAATATTGTCTACATGAAAACAGTAGAGGGATTGCAAAGAGTTGATGTTATATTAAAAAGGGTTGATGATGTGTTCATGGACTCTTTGGAATTGAAGGGAGATTCTTTATTGGGTGTTCCTGGCTTACTAGAAGCAGTTCGTGGGGGATCAGTTCGTGTAGCGAATTCTATCGGATCATCAATACTGGAAAACAGAGCGTTATTTGCCTATATGAATGAGCTCTGTAGATACTACCTGGGCGAAGAATTGATTCTTCCTACGGTTACAACTCGTTGGCTCGGGAAGCCGGAAGATCTATCTTTTGTTATGAGAGAACCGGAAGAGTATATTTATAAGCCGGTTTTTCCTACAATTGGAGAACATAGCTATCTTCCTCGTTATCTTACAGAAGAAGAAAATTCTGTCCTATTCAAAAGAATTCAAGCGCAACCGGAAAAATGGATAGCCCAAGAGATTGTGGATGCCTCCACAATTCCCGTATATACGGATAATGGATTGGTTCCGGGTAAGGCAATTTATCGTACGTTTATTACTGCATCTGATTCAGGATATCATACCATGGCAGGTGGTCTGGTCAGAGTAACGACTGATCTGGAAGAAGTTTTTATTACAAACCAGAGGGGAGCATTCTCGAAGGATCTTTGGATTCTTGCCACTGAATCTCAGAAAGAAGAATCCATTGTTATTCCATCCAAAGAAAAAATATCCGTTTCTCGTGCCGCTATGGGTGTGCCGAGTAGGGTTGCGGACAACCTGTATTGGTTCGCCAGATATGCTGAAAGAAGTGAGAATACTGCAAGATTGATTCGAGAAGCAATTAAATCTGTATTGGAGTTCAACGAAAATTCAGAAGAGAGCTCTCAAGAGACTTCATTGAAATTACTCAGCTTCACAACATATTCCTATCCGGGATTTTTGGGTGATGATTCGGGTGATCTGTTCACCAACCCATACCCGGAGATATACAAACTTCTCTATGATGTTAAATTGCCAGGTAGCATGAACTCCAATCTACAGTCACTCTCAGTTTCAGCGAAAAATGTAAGAGATCGATTGTCAGATGATACGAGAAGAATTATAAAGAGTTTGGAGAATATGAAAAATGTGGGAGGTAAGAATTATGATCTCATGTTGGATGATATTTTCCAAGTGATAATTCTCCTTACTTCTCTTACAGGTTTGTCATTTGAAAACCTCAGTAGGGAAGCCGGTTGGTACTTCCTGGAAATGGGAAGACGAATTGAGAGAGCATATCAAATTATAAGACTGATTCAAGGAATCATTCAGATGGGCGATTATGAGAGAAGAAAAACTTTAAATAGTCTACTGAATGTAAGTGATATAAGAATTACCTACAGAAGAAGATACCGTTATAAGATGGATATCGAAACAGTACTGGATATATTATTATTTGACGAAACAAATCCAAGGTCTCTGGGCTATCAGTTGACACAGCTCTATGAGAATATTAAATTTCTCCCCGGCAAGTCAACAGATAAAAATTATCCTGAGGATAGGATAGCCTTAGATCTTTATACCAATTATAAATTGAAAGACATTGGTTTGTTAATGAATGAAGGCTCCTTGAACGAAGAATTAATCTCGGGTTGGTTGAATTTATTATTGGAGAGAATAAAAAATCTCTCTGATTCTATCACCAAGAGATATTTTAATTATGCGGAGAACCAGACATCTTTGGGTGGATAATATGCCGGAATATAAGATAAAACATAAAACAATTTATACATATGAACAAAGCGTCTCCCATTGCTTGAATATAGCTCATATGTACCCATTAACTACGCCCCATCAAGAGTGTTATAGAACCTTTATTGATGTACAACCAAGACCATCTTATTCATCATTTCGAAAGGATTACTTTGGTAATAATTTATTCTATTTCTCCATTGAAGATTTCCATAATGTACTTGTTGTTACTGTTGAATCAAGTGTAAAGACTATTCTTCCTGAATATGCGACTTTCAATAGATCGACATCTTGGGAAGAAGCAATCCTTAGAGTACAAAAAGGAGAGACAGCCTCCGATTTGGCCGCGAAAGAATTTACTCTTCCATCCATGTTCATTCCTATAAACTCCGATTTCGCTAATTATGCCAAACTATCCTTCCCTAAAGGTAAATCGATATTGGAAGGTGTTCATGATTTTACAATGCGAATTTTTAAGGATTTCGAATTCGATCCTGTAGCAACTACTATAGTTACACCTTTGAAAGAGGTTTTTCAGACCAGAAAAGGAGTATGCCAGGATTTCACTCATTTTGCCATTTCTGCATTGAGGAGTTTGAAAATTCCGGCACGTTATGTAAGTGGATATATTGAAACTCATCCTCCTCCCGGACAACCCAAACTCCAAGGAAGTGATGCAACCCATGCCTGGCTTTCGGTCTATTGTCCTGATCAAGGATGGGTGGATTTCGATCCAACCAATGGAAAGTTTTTAACCGATGAATATGTTGTTACCTCTATTGGGAGGGATTATTCCGATGTATCTCCTCTCAAGGGAATTCTTTTTGGTGGTGGCAAGCACAAACTCAAAGTAGAAGTGGATGTTATGCGAGATATTCAGCAATCGAATCAGCCGCAGCATAACTAAAAGCCATAATTGTATAACTAGGATCCACAGAGACTCCTGTGGGAAAAACGCTGGAGTCGGCAACAAATAGATTTGTAAATCCATGTACTTTATGTTCACTATTGGTCACAGTTATCTTAGGATCTTTCCCCATTCTACAACCACCACTCGGATGTGGTGCCGCCATCATCAGTGATCCGGAATCTATGGTGAGATTGTCAATCTTTCCCAAATCATCTATAGAGTGGAGAAGAGTCGCTTGGTTGTTGCCTATTAATACTTTCTCTGCTCCAGCGGCAAAATTTAACATCACCTGCTTTCGCAATAGATCTTTGAGAATCAGTGAGGTAGTCTTTCCAATTTTATAATCCACTTTTCGGTCTTTTCCGCTTAAATGAATTCTGCCAAGTTCTGTTGGCACATCATCTATCCATCCAATAGTTCCACCCAAATTAGAAAGATTTTTAATCCAATTAAAATGTTCATCTCCTACTACCGGAATCAAAGCGGACAAAGTAGCCGGTTGCAGTTGGTTGGGCATCAAAAGATATCCACCCTGTAAATAATTTCCTTTTGCATCATATTCCGCCAATCTAAAATGATCAATCCCGAAACCGGCTGGGATATTTCTCCATTGATTGACTTCCCAAGGATACATCGCATGGACTATGGGAGATGGATTCATTCCAATAAACTCTCCCAAAGCAGGAAGTTGTTTCTTGAGTCCATTTCTTAAAAGAAAAGTAGAGCTTCCATAACCTCCGGCGGCGACTACAAAAGCAGATGCTTTTATCTCTACATAGTTGGATGTTTCTTTTCCGGATGGTCTATCTATGGAAACTGACCTGAGAGATTCTACTTTTCCATTCTTATAAATGAGTTGTTCAGCTTTTAGATCTGAATAGATCCTGCCGCCTGCTTCGAGAATATCTTCGATATGAGTAACCAACTGAGATTGTTTGGCGCCGAAAGCACAACCTTGCATGCAATGTCCCGATTTCTGACAATTCTTTCGTGCTTGAGGAACTCGGTGCCCCTTCCATCCCAGATTTCTGGCACCCTTTTCTACCAATCGATTCATTGGATTTAGATAGGCATCTGTTGCAGGATGAACATTCAATCGAACATCCAATTCATCCCAATACTTTGATAGTCTATTTACATCGTGATTTTCAATTCCAAATTCTTCTTCCCAATATTGCAGTCGATCAACCGGAGTTCGATAGCTATCCGCCCAATAATGAACCGATGCACCTCCGATATTATTTCCATACATAAGATTGATGCCATTATCGGAGGAGGTGGCAAGATTCCTGTCTCCGGATAACTTGCCTGCCATATTCAATTCATTGTTGTCAAATGCAGCGGTTGGATAGTATCCACCCTGATCTATTAAAATAACATCTATTCCTTGTTTAACTAGCTGTGCTCCAAGCGTGGCTCCCCCACAACCGGTTCCAATGATACATACTTGAGTTGCTACTTTCTGATTCGATTTTATGTCTTTCCATTGAATGATATTATTTTTCATTGAATAACTTCCCGATAATGTGCTCTCTGCTCAGAGTCTTTTTCCGGGAATCCTCCAAATGGACCGTCATACCCAATCCCTGACCAAGTGGTGGGATTTCCATAATACATTAGGTAACCTATCATTCGAATATTACTAAATGCCGATCGAACAATTCCTGATTTATTTTGACAGGTTTCTTGGATAATTAACTTCCTTTCTGCTAGACTTAGATTGGAAAATTTCTTCCAAGAAGTCGGAATATCCGAGAATAAAGGATACCACTCTACAAACATCAATGCATCACAAAAGTCAGCGGAAATTGATTCATCCACAAAATACAATTCTTCATCCAGCCTTCTAGCCACTGATGCTTGCTGAGCGTTTGGCATGGAATCTGTATCGGGCAATATTGCTTCCATAAATTTTTCCAATGTTCTTATATTGGAAGGTGATAGAATTAAGAATTTTTTATGATTTGAAGCCGGGAAACATTTGAGCAGAGAAAAACTTACTCCCAAAAGCAGGCTGGATTTCAAAAGCTCCTTTCGGGAGATTTGAATGGTAGGAATTGCGGCATTCATTTCTCCATTTTTTTTAAAAAAAAACATCCTGAAAAGCGATTTTTGTCCGGGTGGAATTCTATACTTAAAATATCAAAACGAGGGTATGAGAATGAAACAATTTGCACCAATTAAAAGAAATATCAATGAAAGAGAACTAAATCAAAAGATTGAGAGACTTGCCGATATGGTCACAGATGCTCTCATGGAAGAAGCTCGCATTCGAGTTATGAAAAGAATCACTCCCAATAGAACATCACCGGAAGCAGCTTAAGCTCTTAGTTTTTATCCTTTTTCCAAGCCATGGGAACAGCTTTCTCTTGGTTTGGAAAAAAATTGAGCATGAAAGAAGATTGTAGAGTAGTGATTTTTTCGATCTGTTTCCTGTATCGAATGAAGCTTCCGGGAAATGCTTGATTTCGGATAACAACTTTCACGTTATCTGTATTGAATCTGGAATTTTTAAGGAGTTCTAGTTTTTGATGAAACAACTCGATCACTTTTTTTCTTTTGGAATAATCTTCGAAAATAGCTTTAAACTCCAACTTCTTTTCTTCATCCAGTTTTCCGCGGGAACGAGTTACTATATCTTTGATTTTTAGAATTTTAGGTTCCAGTCCCTTTGATTCTTCTTCGTAATTATGGAGCTTTGTTTTCCCTTCTTGGTAGAGACGATTGTTTTTATAATGGAATCCTACTTCTATTTTGGTGTCCAACTCCGCATTGGAACCAAGATTGGAAACCGATAGACCTCTAAAGGATACAACGTCTGATGCTACAATAGAACTATTGTCAGCTGATAAAAAAATTGATCCGAGGCATTGTATCTTAGAATTCAAAATATTGTTTTCCACAACAATATCACCTTCAACTTCCAGGTTGGCATTTTCGATGAATTTTGCATGAAGGTCACCGATTACTCGAATCATACCTTTCATTTTGTCTTTTCCTTTAATGCCTCCCTTTACTTCGAGGTTTTCCTCGACCATGACATTCATTGTCTCTACATTTCCACCAACGGAGAGACTTCCTTTGCAGACAACTTGAGAACCTTCAATAATATTCCCTTGAACTTTTACCGTACCTTCATAATTGATATTTCCGGTTTCAAGTCCCACATCGGATTCTATATTCAATTCCGGAGATACAGTAATGGAATTATCGGTAGTGTAGATTACACCATTGCATGTCGCATAGTATACTTTTATATTAGTTAGTGGATTTTCAGGGTTTTTTTCTACATCCTCTCGAATGTTATTCCCAATTTTTATCTGAACCTTACGAATTGGTTTTGGGGGAACAGGCTTACCAAAAACATCAATGCCTGATTTTCCGGGTAAGCCTTCAAATAAGCTTGCCAGTTTGTAGTCGGTTTTAACATGAATAAATCGATCGATATTTCTGAAATCAGCAGATCCATCTTCTTTGATAACAACTCGAGTTGCTTTGGGGTATTCGTATTTCACCCATCCATGCAATCCTTCTTTGGGAGGAATTCCTGTTGCAATGGTAAAAACCAATTCTTCACCGAGTCCTTTCTTGGAATTCAGACGAGCATTGATTTCGTTCATGATTTTTTCCATACCGGAAAAATCCACTCTTTCCTCGGAAAGAGAATATCTTTCCAACGTCATAGAAATCTCGGACATTGTGATATTTTTTCCAACAAGCCATGATGGCTTAACAATGAGGGTTGCTTCTAAAAGATCTTCGGAAGTGGAAATTTTTAGACCTAGGTCGAGGTCATAGGTATTCTCAACTTGTGAATTCGATGGCGTTTTCCCTTGCGGGTTTGTATTTTCTTTTCCCTCTTCCATATATCCCTATTATTTTCGACCATTTTCGTGCCGCTATTGATTGGGATATGGAAGAAATTTTATATCCAAGAAAAATAGTAGCCGAATGCTTTGGTAATTCCGGGAACACCTTTGATCTGACTATACAAAGGCACTTGATCACCATGAGTTATTAAGTTCGAGAGTTCCAAGTATACCGGGTGGTTTCTGTTTGTCAAGTTTCTATGTATTTTAATCGATTCTTCCGGAGCAATTACCGGATCAGTGGTTCCATGTAGGAGGCTGAGTGGGGATCGGAATTCTCCCAGGTGAAAATAGGGGGAAAGATTTCGTATCAATTGGTGCGGAATACAGGATCTGATGGATTTTACCATTTCTTGTCTGAATGCAACATCGTATAGGATTTTGGATAATATCTCTCTGGAACCGGGTTTCAATTTTTCCAATTCTTTGGGACCTTGTGCTTCTTGACCGGTTCTATAAAGTGCATTATCTACGGTAAATTGGTATAGAGCCGGAATAAGTTCATTCTGTAACTTTTTATCCATATACCCCATAAAGTTTCCAAACAGAATCAACCCTGCATAATTGTCTATTTCAAAATTTTTAATAGAGAACTCGTAGGTATCCAAAAAATCACAATAAGATCCTATTACCATGGAGGACCGGACTTTGTCTCTTACTTCGGGTTGGGCAAATGTTATCATCCCCATCGATCCGGAAAAGCTCATTGAAAAAAAGGACACATTGTCTTTTTTATGAAGATCCAATCTCTCGAAATAATCATTAAATAGAGTAATATTTTTTTGAATTGTACTTTCTTGTATTCTGAGATTTCTAACTTCCTCGAGATCGGGAGTTATTACGGAGTATCCGCAAAGAGCTAAATTCTTGGCAAGATTTTGAATTCTTTCATCATCAATTCCTAATATACTCATTCCATGTGGTAAGAATATTCCGGGGAGATCTTTTGGGTCTAAATGAATAGGATGGTAGATGAGTGCATTTACAGTTAGATTATTACTGAGCTTTAGGGTTGTATGTTTCTTAACAGCTCTCGAGTTCTTTCTCAGTCCGGAGAAGTAACTAACTAAGGGAATTCCTTTTACTAAAGGATTAGGTCTTTTTTTTGTCTGCATTCGGATATTTTTCCATAAGTAAAATCAAGGAAAGCCTTCCTAAACTGGAACTTCCCCTTTTGTCCGAAAGATTGTAGATGAGGATATATTGTCTATAAATTTTGAGATCAATTGATATTAATTTATTATTAAGATTTTCTGGCGGTTCTATGTCAATTTCGAAACGACCTTGTTTCATTTCATTGATTAGCCCCGCAGATATCTGGTTGGCAAATTCCAAAACGATTGAAGATGAATGAGATCTGGTAGTAGGGTCGATGCCAAAGGATCTTGCGATCCGAGGAAGCAGCTTTAACTTGGTATATCCATCCATTCCAAGAAACATTGCTCCTCGAACTTCACCGTAAAAACCAACTTTGGTGCAGTTCTCGAAACACAGACCTTCGTTTTTAGAAGGTCCATAAGCTTCTCTATCTGCAAGAATCTGGATCGAATTTCTCATGAAATCCGGAAAGACCTGGGAAATGGTCAGAATGAATTTTTCGTCTAGAATCGGATCCATTTTTCCTGTTAAGAAATAGCTGCCATCTGTGGACTTTTCTTTCTTGCAAGGTATAATTGTTGGATTGTATCTTCTTCCCAATCCATAACTGAATACATCTCGGGTCTTCTGATGGAATAGGCAAGAATGAATTCGGCATAGAATTTCTGTAGATCCAGTTCTTTTATTGCCGATTCTAGGTTGATATTCAGTCCATTGATTTCTTCTTCTTCCAGAAAGAATGCGAGTCTCTTTTCTTCAACTCGGTATAGTGGGAAGGAGAGATACTCCGCTAAGAAGGAAATAAAGCTATCTCGGTCTTCCGATCCGGTTATTTCCAGAAAGAACAGACCAATTTTTTCATGAGATAGAAATTTCTCTCTTATGATAGTTCTAAAATGACTTTTATTATATACTAATGTAATGGGATCTAATATTGCTAGTTCGTATTCTGTTCTCATCTCCCATTCAAAGGCAAATCGGTTGCATTCAGACTGATAGATCAATAGATCTTTTTCATTGAAACCGGACAAAGACTCTAAAATTAAAGCTCCATAATTTTTTGACGGCGTAAAAATTGGGAGGAGAATCCGTCTTCCTTGGTCTTCTATGAGATTCTTACCTTCTTTTAATTCTAGAGTAGTTTCATCTGATGCGTCTATATAGGCGTCTGTATCGCAATCTATGAATAGACGACCCCTCTGAATTAAAAATTCATGGTAGTTTTCTTTTTCATAAACACTAAATAGAATATTATCAATTTTGGATCTCCCGGGAAGATCTTGAAGAAATATTTTGACCATGGGACCCAAGGTTTCTTTCTTGAATCGATCCCTTCTAAATCCTTGAATATCCAAGGGATTGTGTGTTGTATTGATTTCGGTCTTGTTTATAGGTTTGGATGTTGGCTCGGGTATTGGTGTGGTAGAAACAGATACAGGTTTGTTTTTTGTTGTTTCACGATAAGTTTGTATTTCAGGAACGTTTGCCATTGCAACTTCTTCGGGGTTCTCTAAGTGTGCAAATTCTGCTTTTTCCTGCTCATTTTCGGGTTTTCCACCCATGAGTTTAATGGTATAGAAAAATAAAAATAATAGAGTAAATGAAATTACTCCCAAAGCAATGGTGTCGGGTGACCCATAATTGAATAAACCTAAGGTTGGGAGACCAAGAAGTGCCGGGAAAAAAATTATCTGATTGTTTTTCATACTCATTCTGCCGTATATTATAAGTATCGGAGAAAAGAGGACTACAATGAATTGTTTTTCTCATAAATACATTGAAGCTCTACACTGAACTGGCAGAATACTATTTCGAGATTGAAAAACCGGGAAGAAAAGTCGATGAAGAAATCAATTTCATTGGGGAAGTATTCAAGAGACATAAGATTTACACTGCAATGGATGTTGGTTGTGGAAGTGGAGAGCATGTAAAAGATCTCCAAGCAATGGGCTATAAGATCCTGGGAATCGATTCCTCCTCCCAGATGATTGAAACTGCGAAGAAAAGATTTCCCCATTGTAAATTCGAAGTGGGATTCATGGAAGAATACAAATTGAAACAAGCAGTGGATTCTGTAGTGTGTCTTTTCGGTACTTTTAACTATCTAACAAGCAATGAGGCTATCAAAGATTTTTTCCAAGTTACATATAAAAACTTAAAACCTGCAGGAATTCTCATTCTGGATGTATGGAACTCTGAACCCATCAAAAAAATCAAAAGAAAACCTCTCGGACTCGTTGCCAACATCAGAGTAGGGGATATGTCCATTAGACGAAATAGAGGATTTCGATTAACTAGAGCAGATGATCTTACCATGGTTGAGGTAAATTATGTTTATAACCTAGATCAGAGAAATATCAAAGATAAGCATATAATGAGAGTATTCCAAAATACAGAAATTGAAAGATGGATTCGAGAAAATAAGTTTGAAGTATTGAATCAATTCGGTGGATATTCAGGTGAAAAATTTCGAAGATTTGGTGGAAGAATTCTCTACGTACTCAAGAAGAAGTCCTAATAGTGTAATGGGATAGTTTGACAGAATTACTCTATTCTGCAAGAGTCTAAGGATAAAGAGAAACTTCGGAGGGTAAAATGGCAGAAGAAAAATCCAAAAAAAAATACGATGTTGTAGTTTTAGGTGGCGGTCCAGGTGGATATGTTGCCGCCATCAGAGCTTCTCAACTCGGCTTATCAGTTGCTGTTGTTGAGAAAGATAAAATGGGTGGTGTATGCTTGAATTGGGGATGCATTCCTACCAAAGCATTGTTGCAGTCTGCACATTTATATTCTGAAGTTCAAGATTCCAAGAAATTTGGATTGGAATTTTCATCTAAAGCTGTTGATTTCTCCAAGATCGTAGACCACTCACGTAAAGTTGCAGACCAGATGGCAAGTGGTGTTGATTTTTTAATGAAAAAGAATAAGGTCGAAATTTTCCAGGGCTCCGGATTTTTAAAAGATAAGAATACAATTTCAATTCGAGATAATGCCGGAAAGGAAAAAGATTCAATCCAAGGAAAATATATTATAATAGCGACAGGTGCTAGACCTAGACCGCTTCCCTTTTTACCATTTGACCAAAAGCTAGTTCTCTCCAGTAAAGAAGCAATGATTCAGAAAGAGATTCCCAAAACTCTTGCCATCATAGGAGCCGGTGCAATCGGTGTGGAATTCGCCGATATATATTCTTCCCTAGGGTCAAAAGTTACTATCATCGAAGCTCTGCCACATCTCCTTCCCAATGAAGATGAAGAAGTTTCCAAAGCATTGGAAAGATCTTTCAAGAAAAGAAAATTGGATTTTTATACAAACACCAAATTATCCTCTGCAAAGGTTGAAAAATCCATTAAATTGGAATTGGAAATATCGGAATCCTCGTCTTCCGACAAAAAATCCAAAACGAAAAAAGAATCTTTAACAGTAGACAAGGTGATAGTAGGAATTGGAATCCAGCCCAATACCGAAAATGTTGGTATAGATGAATTGGGCATCAAGTCATCTAAGGGATTTATTGATATCAATAAAAGAAATTATCGCACAACGGTTGATACTATTTATGCCATTGGTGATTGCATACAAACTCCTTGGCTTGCCCATGTAGCTTCATCGGAGGGCATTCGTGCCGCGGAAGATATATCCATTCGAGAGGGAAATCCTCATTCTATCCATACAGATATTTTAAATTATTCCGCGATTCCCGGTTGTACCTATTGTCATCCTGAGGTTGCCTCCGTTGGTATGACTGAGAAAAAAGCAATTGCCGAAGGATATGAATTTACAATTGGTAAGATTCCATTCAGCGCGAATGGAAAAGCACAAGCTATGGGGGATGCCGAAGGATTCGTCAAGATACTTGCGGATAAAAAATCCAAAGCAATATTGGGAGCTCATATTATTGGACCCAATGCTACGGAGCTCATCAATGAGTATGTTCTTGCAATTAAATCAGAGTTAACCGTAGAAGATGTGGGTCGAACTACTCATGCGCATCCCACACTTTCCGAGACACTCATGGAAGCAGCAGAAGCCGCAATGGGGCATGCAATTCATGTTTGATCCTGTTTCTACTCATGTCTATCCCTTAGGAACTCTGAATGCCCTTTCCAAAAAAGAAATTGAAAGAATATCCAAAACAACCGGTGAGGTAGCACAGATTTTGCGGGAATGTGCTCTTGCAGTCCTTAGCTTAGGAGAGCAGGGGGATGATGCCGAATCCATGTTCATGAAATACAAGGATTTTTCCATTGAAGTTCATGAAGTAAACAGGGGACTTAGACTGGATTTAAAAAATGCTCCGGAATGTGCTTTTGTTGATGGTAAAATGATTCGTGGAATTCGAGAATTATTATCGGCTGTTATTCGTGATATAACTTATTTCCATTCTGAAATAAAAAATGAATCGGATTATGACGAAACCAACTCGACATATCTCACAAATATGGTTTTCGAGATTCTTCGAAATGCCAAAATACTAAATTCTCAGATTGAACCTAACTTGGCAGTGTGTTGGGGAGGGCATTCGATTTCAAGAAATGAATACGATTATTCCAAAACGGTAGGCTATGAATTGGGTTTAAGAGGAATCGATATCTGCACCGGTTGTGGGCCGGGAGCAATGAAGGGACCGATGAAAGGAGCTACTTTCGGTCATGCCAAACAGAGAACCCTCCCCGGACGCTATCTGGGAATTACCGAACCCGGAATTATCGCCGCAGAATCTCCCAATCCCATCTGCAATCAATTGGTAGTGCTTCCTGATATTGAAAAAAGATTGGAAGCATTCGTACGAATTGCCCATGGAATTATAGTTTTTCCGGGGGGTGCCGGTACTGCTGAAGAAATCTTGTATTTATTGGGAATACTTCTACATGAGGAAAATAAAGGTGCGCAGCTTCCTGTAATTTTTACAGGACCCAAGTCAGCAGAGAAGTATTTCGTTGCTATCAATCAATTTATCGAATTCACTTTGGGCAAGGAAGCTGCATCCAAGTATCAAATTATAGTGGATGATCCGGTTGAAGTAGCACGAGTCATGAAGGAAGGAATCCAGAATGTTCAAGAATTTCGAATCAAAAACAATGAATCATTTTACTTCAATTGGAATCTAAAAATCTCCCATGAATTTCAAATCCCGTTTATTCCCGATCACGAAAGCATGAGTCGATTGGAATTGAGTCGGAGTCTTCCCAAAAATGAACTTGCGGCTAATCTAAGAAGAGCCTTTTCGGGAATTGTGGCGGGAAATATCAAAGCGGATGGTGTGAGACAGATTCGCGAAAAGGGGCCCTTTATAATCAAGGGAGAGGTTGATCTAATGGATGCAATCGATAGGTTGCTGCAATTTTTTGTGGATCAAGGTAGAATGAAAATGGCGGTAGAAAAATACGAGCCCTGTTATCGGGTTGAGAAGTGAAGTGTTAAGTCCATCCATTGGAGTGGGCGATTTTAGACAGCTCCATTTTGTTCTTTGCTTCCAACTTTATACAGATGTTTTTGATGTGAAACCTAACCGTACTATGTGAAATCTGTAAGAAAGTGGCTATTTCATTATCCCTTTTACAAGCAATGATCAAATTCAAAATTTGCCGTTCCCTATCGGTTAAACTTGATTCTTGATTCACATTGGATTTCTTGGAGATCTGGTTTGCAATTCGCAAAGCCACAGTCGGAGAAAAAACGGCTCCTCCATTCAGCACAACACTATAAACTTCTTTGATGTTTTTAAGATCGAGTTTATAGATATAACCAAGTGCACCATTCTTGATGCATTTAAAAATCTGCTCTTCGGAGTCCATATTGGTTATCATGATTATTTTGGCAGACGGATGATCTTTTTTAATAATAGGAATTAGATCGATGCCGGAAATATGGGGAAGGTGAATGTCCAGAAATATTACATCAGGAAATGGGGTTACCGGATAGTTAATAAATTCTTCCCCCGATTTAAATTCAGAAACTTTTGAAAATATAGGATCTTGTTTTAAAGTCTCCACAATTAGTGTTCTAAACTGAATTTGATCGTCTATCACAGCAGCTGTAAAAAATTCTTTTTCATCCATAGATTAGGCAACTTTGATTTCTTTCCAAAAATATATCAATAAATAAATTGATGATTTAGCATAAACTACCACTTTTGATAGGGTGGTAGGGGGGATCATCAATAATACAATTGCCTTGGATAGTTGCAAGAAATTCCAAATGTAGCAACATTTACAATTCCACCCAGAAAAGGGGATTCACAACTAGTTTGGGGTTCATTTCTTTTTTCCGAGCTAATACTGCAAGCTACTCCCAAAGTTACCATGTTTGCAACACCTCCCCATAAAGGAACATTACATATACCTTTTTTGTTATTAGTAGTATATTCGGATGACAAAAATCCTCCAGTATATAATACATTTAGTATTGTTATTGGAATTCCGAGTAATGATATTTTTGGTCTATCTGTTTCTGATAGCGTTTTAGCTACTGACTTTGGTTGAGTAACAATACTAGGAAAGTTTGCATGATTTTTTATTCCAGTAATCTCCAATCCTTCTCCAATATAAGTTATACATTCGCCTTCCGTTGAGAATACTTTTGAATATCGCGAATTTACAATAACATCAATATCCGGATTTTTAGAAATAGCATTGGAAAATGCAGAATGAATTAATTCCCAGTCTTCCTCTTCAATTTTAATATTATTTTTAAAAACCCCATCAAAGTGAGTTCCATATCCTGTACCCGGGGATTCTTTAAAATAAAAATTATTTCCTTTTTTACATGCCGTTCCTGATACTCTTCCTATTTCATTATAAGAAGATATTTCAGGTGCTCCTAAGTTTTTAGGTAAATAATATGGGTAACTTGATTCTAATGGAGGAACTGATTGACAAAAAGTAAAAGATACCAGTAAAATAGTGGTAAAAATTATATATTTCATAACTTTGCATCTCCGATTTGATTTAATTTTCCGGCAATTGCTCTAACCTCAGCACAAATTTGATCTTTGGTCTGTGTATATACTGTGGAAGTATGTATGAAGATATCTGCCTCCAGTGCTGATTCAGAAGCATTATACATGGCAAGACTCTTAACCTTATCTTCTCTAGTATTAAATGGTAGACCTGCGAAATAGGTTTTATTTTCAATTTGGTCAAATCTTTCAATTAGATTCTTTTTTAAACAGCCTTTTCCTGTAACTCGTGATAATATTCTGTAGTTAGCTGTTAAAATACCCAATTCATGAGATTTTTTACTATGTAAATCTTGTTTTAATTCGTATGAATTACACGAAACTAATGTGGAAACTGTTAAAATTATCATTATATATTTAGAACTTGTCCCAAAACCTATAATTT
>JAFIGA010000305.1 GCA_020831715.1 Leptospira sp.
GGATTGGAAAAGGATGTAATCTTTTGGCTGATTCTCGTATTCTTCATAGAATGGACTATTCATCTGCTAAAAAGAAAGAACATGATCCACCGGGGTATTTCCCTCCGGTTTTTTCAGGTAGGAACAATTCTCCGGAGTCGAAATTGCCTTTGCATTTGATTCGCGTAGAAAGCATCTTTTCCAGAGACAGGGAACTATAGCCTTGGGAATGGCAAGTCAACACAACAAAATTTGGTTTGTGATTGCAGAGTTCCATTAAGGAATCGAGGAGGGGGCCCAAATGTTCTTCTATCTTCCAGACTTCTCCCTTGTTTCCTCGTCCAAAAGTTGGTGGATCTAGGATGAAACCTTGGTATGATTTGCCCCTACGAATTTCTCTTTGTATGAATTTCATTACATCTTCAACGATCCAGCGAACAGGCATTTCATGAAGATCATTCAACTTCGCATTCTCTCTCGCCCAATCCACCATGCCTTTGGAAGAATCCAAGTGGCAGACTTTCATTCCGGCTTGGAGACAAGCCAATGTCGAGCCACCTGAGTAGGCAAATAGGTTGAGAACTTCCCAATCTCGAACGTCCTTTTGCTCGGATAGTTTTCGAATGCGATCCCAATTCTTATATTGTTCCGGGAAGAGTCCAATATGTCCAAAAGGAGTTAGCTTGCATACAAATTGGAGTTCTGAAAATTCTATGGTAAATTTTTCGGGAATTTTTTTCTTAAAATCCCAATGACCACTGCCCTTATCGTTTTTCTTGTATTTTGCATCCCAATTCTCCCAGAGTTTGGGTTGAGCGGCAGGGTAGTCGGATAAAGGTGAGGCACGTACCAAAGTGTATCCACCTACAATTTCTAGCTTGGAATTGCTTCCGGAGTCTAGCAATTGGTAGGTGGAATTGGATGAGCTTTTCAAGGTTAGAAAGTATTAACCTTTTTTCGCGTCGTCGTAATTGGTTTCGGTTGCACCGGTGTAGATCTGACGAGGTCTACCGATTTTCATACCGGGATCTTCAATCATTTCTTTCCATTGTGCAATCCAACCGGGGAGTCTTCCCATGGCAAACATCACAGTGAACATATTGGTTGGAATTCCCAAAGCACGGTAGATGATACCGGAATAAAAGTCCACATTTGGATATAGGTTTCTGTCCTTGAAGTAAGAGTCGTTTAACGCTACTTCTTCCAATTCTTTGGCGATGTCTAGAAGAGGATCGGAAATTCCCAATCTTGTAAGAACCTTGTCTGCGGCTTTCTTGATGATCTTCGCTCTTGGGTCAAAATTCTTGTAAACTCTATGTCCAAATCCGGAAAGTCTGAAAGAAGAATTCTTATCCTTTGCTTGTTCTACCATCTTGGATACTTTGTTGCCGGATTGGTGGATATAATCCAACATTTCCAATACTTCTTGGTTGGCTCCACCGTGTCTTGGTCCCCAAAGAGCACAGATTCCTGCGGCAATTGCCGAATACAAATTGGCAAGAGAAGATCCAACCAATCTTACAGTGGAAGTAGAGCAGTTTTGCTCATGATCGGCATGTAAAATCAGTAGAAGATTCAATGCTTCTACGATTACAGGATCTACGGTGTATTCTTCTGCTGGAACGCTGAACATCATATTCAAGAAGTTAGAGCAATAGTCTAGCTTGTTCAGAGGATGAATGATGGGTTGACCAATGGATTTCTTGTAGGCAAAGGCGGCTATGGTTGGAAATTTTGCCAGCAAACGGATCATAGAAATTTCTCTATGTTCCGGATTCATTGGATCATAGGAATCTTGGTAGTAAGTGGAAAGCGACACCATCATACAAGACATGATTGCCATTGGGTGACCGTCTTTTGGAAAACCATTGAACAATCTCTTTAGATCTTCGTGTATGAGTGTATGTTTTGTCAGTTTTTCATTCCAGCTTACGAGTTCCGTGTCACTGGGAAGTTTACCATAAATAAGAAGGTAAGCCACTTCGGTAAAAGAAGATTTTTCCGCCAATTGCTCAATTGGAATTCCACGATAGCGCAAAATTCCCAACTCTCCATCAAGAAACGTAACTGCACTTTGGCAGGCTCCCGTATTGAGATATCCGCTGTCGAGTGTGACAAGACCTGTTTGGGCTCTTAATTTTGTAATATCTATAGCTTTTTCTTTTTCAGATCCCTCAATAATTGGTAGTTCGTATTCTTTTCCGTCGATTTTGATTGTTGCAACATTAGGCATGAAATAATAATCCTCCAAGTTTATGGAAAACTATTGTGAAGAAATTGAAAAGTCTTTTTCTGCAATCAGTCAAAAAAAAGCCCCCAGCATGTATTATAGAAATTGTCAAGCATTTTATTATTTAGATTATAAATGATGCTATTGATACTATTTATTTGACAAATGATGAAAACAGGGCTATAGTAAAGTCTATAAGATAAAGAAAAGGAGGCGAATATGCCAATTATCAATAGAAAAATCCCGGAATTCCAAACAGAGGCTTACCAAGACGGAAAGTTTATCAAAGTATCTGACAAAGATGTGTTAGGAAAATGGTCAGTGTTCTGTTTCTATCCAGCGGATTTTACTTTCGTATGCCCTACTGAATTGGGAGATCTAGCCGACCAGTACCAAGTATTGAAAGACATGGGTGTAGAAGTTTATTCTGTATCTACTGATACACACTTCGTACACAAAGCTTGGGCGGATGCATCTGATACAATCAAAAAAATCAAGTACATCATGCTTGGTGACCCAACCGGTAAGATTACCAGAGGATTCGATGTAATGATCGAAGAAGATGGTCTTGCTCTTAGAGGAACTTTCGTGGTAAACCCTGAAGGTATCATCAAAGTAGCTGAGATCCATGATCTAGGAATCGGACGATCTGCAACTGACCTTGTAAGAAAAGTACAAGCAGCTCAGTATGTAGCAACTCATGATGGAGAAGTATGTCCTGCTAAGTGGACTCCTGGTGCAAAAACTTTGAAACCGGGTCTTGATTTAGTTGGAAAAATCTAAATTTGATTAGGGACTGCTCTCGAAGGCATATAAGCTTTCGAGAGAGTTCCATGAATCATAGAGAATGAAGAAGGAGAAACAGAATGGTAGATGAGAGCTTAAAGGAACAGTTGAAGGAATACTTCCAACGTTTAACGAAAAATATAGATATAGTATACGATACAGGTGACCACGAACATAAATCAGAACTTGTGGACTACCTAACTGCTGTAGCAGAGTGCAGTGACAAAATTACTCTCAAGGAAAATTCCCAAGCCACCAAGAACCCACTCCATTTCTCATTCTTTGTAGATGGGACAGATTCAGGAGTGTATTTTGATGGTATCCCGGGAGGACATGAATTTTCCTCTTTCGTATTGGCGATTCTCCAAGTTGGTGGAAGTCCAATTCGGTTAGATGAAGGAATTCAGGCTAGGCTCAAAACAATCACAGAGCCATTGGAATTCGAAACGGTGGTTTCCTTGGAATGCCACAACTGTCCTGATGTAGTCCAAACTTTGAATTCTATAAGTTTACTCAATCCTAATATTAAACATACCATGATCGATGGATCTCTTTTTCCTGATTTGGTAGAAAAGAGAAAAGTGCAAGGAGTTCCCTCCGTATTCCTGAATGGGGATTCATTTGCCACAGGTAAGGTGGACGCATCCACTATCATAGAAAGACTTTTAGAAAAATCCACTTCCAATGGTAGCAACAATGTGGAAGTAAAAGATGATGGAGCCCCTCAGAAAATCTATGATGTTGCAGTCATTGGGGGAGGACCTGCCGGGGTAGCAAGTGCGGTCTATAGTGCCAGAAAAGGATTGAAAGTCCTAGTGATTGCCGACAAAATCGGTGGTCAAGTAAAAGACACTATGGGAATTGAGAATCTTATCTCTACCCTTCAAACAACCGGTCCGGAACTGACGGGAGTCTTGTCAGAACAATTGAAACACAATGGAGTGGAAGTAAAACAATTCCTTCGTGTAAAAGAGTTACAAGATGCACCGGAAGGTCATCCCAAAAAAATCGTGACCAATTCCGGAGAAGTGATTCAATCTAAAACGGTCATCATTGCAACCGGGGCAAAATGGCGTGAGTTAAATGTCCCCGGTGAAAAAGAAAACATCGGAAACGGAGTTGCCTATTGTCCTCATTGTGATGGTCCCTTCTTCAAAGGAAAAGATGTTGCTGTAATTGGTGGAGGGAACTCCGGAGTGGAAGCGGCATTGGATCTAAGTGGTATTGTAAAATCAGTTACTGTTTTGGAATTCGCCGATAGCCTAAGAGCAGACCAAGTTCTGTTGGATAGAATGGACCGAACCCCCAATATTACAGTCCATGCATCTGCGCAGACAACAGAAGTCTTAGCTCGTGATGGAAAAGTCCATGCTCTAACCTACAAAGATCGTACCAGTGATGAAATCAAAACGATCGACCTGGACGGAGTGTTCGTTCAAATTGGACTCATTCCCAATTCGGATTTTGCCAAAGGAATTTTGGAAATGAATCGATTTGGAGAGATCATTGTAGATGACAAGTGTAAGACGAATATCCCCGGGATATTTGCCTGCGGAGATGTAACAACTACTCCTTAC
>JAFIGA010000306.1 GCA_020831715.1 Leptospira sp.
GGGATATCAATTTTTTGAAGAAGATATGTCCCAATATTGATGGGGATGTGGTAGAATCTGTTATATCGAAAAAGAACCCAAATAATTAAATAAATGAATAATAATCAAAAAGAAATTTTCCCCAAAAAATTACTCCTCCTTGGAGCCGGAGAATTAGGTAAAGAAGTGATTCTCGAAGCCCAAAGGTTGGGAATTTATACAATCGCCATAGATCGTTATCCTAATGCCCCTGCAATGCAAGTCGCCGATGAATACCGAGTGATTGATATGCTAGATTCAGAGAAATTGGAAGAAACTATTTTAGAGTTTAATCCGGATCTTGTTGTTCCTGAGATAGAAGCGATTCACACACCTACCTTGGTTAAGTTGGAATCGCAAGGATATAACATTATACCTTCAGCCAAGGCTGTTAATTTAACAATGAATAGGGAGGGGATTAGAAATTTTGCTTCAACAGAATTGGGAATTCCTACATCCAAATTCTTATTTGCAGATACATTTGAGGAATTTGATAAAGCTATAAAGCAAATAGGAATACCATGTGTAGTTAAGCCTATCATGAGTTCATCAGGAAAAGGTCAAACTTTAATAAGGGATGTTAAAGAGATTCAAAATGCATGGGAATATGGTCAATCCGGTGGACGTGCCGGCAAAGGAAAAATGATTATCGAAGAATTCATAGATTTTGACTTCGAGATTACTTTACTTACAGTTAGACATAAAAACGGAACTACTTTCTTGAAGCCTATTGGACACAGGCAAGAGAGTGGGGATTATGTAGAGTCTTGGCAACCGCAAGCAATGACTGATTCTGCTCTAAAAAAATCCCAAGAGATAGCAGAAAAAATCACAACCGGTTTAGGAGGCTGGGGTATTTTTGGAGTGGAATTATTTATTAAGGGAGATGATGTTTATTTCAGTGAAGTCTCACCTAGACCACATGACACAGGGCTGGTCACACTCATCAGTCAGAACTATTCTGAATTTTCTTTGCATGTAAGAGCGATACTTGGATTGAATATTCCAAATATAAATTATTTTAATCCGGCCGCATCCGCGGCGATTCTACTGGAAGGAGAAAGCGATTCTCCAAGCTATTCTGGCCTTGCGGAAGCTAGTGCAATCGAAGACTCTGATTTTAGAATTTTTGCCAAACCATCAATTCATGGAAAGAGGAGAATGGGTGTAGGATTGGCTGTTGGTACTACTATAGAGGAAGCCAGAGAGAAGGCAAGAAATGTGAGGGACTCTATCCATCTAACCAAATAGTTTTATAAGGTAGACGGAAAAGTAAGTAAATTCAATAAAAATCGGTTGCAATCCGGATTAATTGCAGTATAATTGCTTCATTGTGTTTTTTTTAACCTTACATAGTTTTGCTAATTTGTTTATGTCCCTCTCGAGTGCAATAGGGATATTATATTTTGCTATTTCAATTTTCAAGAAAAGAAATAATAATATAGATTATCTTTTCTTATTTATTGGTCTATTTTTATATGCTTTTTCATGGTTTCTCTGCCACTCATTTATTCATAGTAATACAGCATTGATATTCATTTTTATCAAAAATCCCGCAGCATTTGTTATCTTGTTTTTTCTGGTTAAAATATCTTTTGAATTTCAAGGAGATGACTACCCGAATATTAAAAAATCTATTCTGGGATTGTTGGTTATTTCAAGTATAGGAATCGGTATTTTGAATTTTATTTCCTATTTTTACAGAGATATAGTTTTCGATCAGAAAATGGGATTTTTTATTCCATCAACCGAATCGGATTTACTCATTGTAAAATTAGGAGTTTTTCTTTTTACTTTGCATTGTGGCCTTCATATACTTTTGATGATCGGGGTCATAATTTCAAAGCTCAAAATTAAGGAAGGAGATCAAAAAAAAGCAATCATAGGTTTTATTTCTGTGATTGTAGCTTTGGCATTAATTGTATCTTCTTCAATGCTCTCTGATTTGGGATTGATGTCCCGAGGAGTTTATCTTTTTATTTTAATCAACAGTTTTAATTATATAATAATTTATTTTATTACTATGGGTCTAGGTAGAGGCAGAATATCTTCAGGGGTTGGATTCAAAATCATGATGTTCAATCTCTCTGTAGTCAGTATGATAATGTCATTATTGGTAATATTTCTCATTGATCATTTTCAGAAAGAGAATTTTAAAAATCTGTCTATGGAGTCTTACTTGATTCGAAATCAAATAACAAAAGACTTAGATTCAATAGATACAATCTTATCTGATTATGTAGTTAATATGTATGAAAATAAGTATCTCTTGAAAAAATCTGATTTTGATATTTTGCCAATAGACAAATCAAGGAAAGCAAATTTTGAAAATATTAGAATTGAATATTTTCATGAAAAAAGTCTCCGTGGATTATTTTTTACTTTGGATATAATGGCGAATAATATACACTATATGATTGCATATCCTTACATAAAAATAAGGGAACCTTTACATTACTTTGTTCTATCATTATTATTTGTCTTATTTGTTGGATTGATTTTGGTTTTCCTCGCTTATCCATTACTTCATAAAAATAATATTATCCAACCTTTAGAGAAGATATTAAAGGCGATGGATCAAGTAAAAAAGGGCGATCTTGATATTAATTTAGTATCAAAGTTTGACGATGAGATTGGAGAAATCACACAAAGCTTCAATCAAATGATTCTAGTCATTAAAGTTTACCAAGAAACTTTGGAACTTCGAATCCAAGAAAGAACAAGCGAATTGGAACAAAAATTAGTCGAACTTAAAAATACTCAAAAGCAATTGATCTACTCAGAACGTATGTCCACTCTCGGAAGAATTTCCTCTAATGTTGCTCATGAGATAAATAATCCATTGGCAACAATTTACGCGAGTGCCAAAAGATTGGAAAGAGAATTCGAGAAGGATAATATCTTTTCAAAAATTATTGATAAAGTTCGAGTTAAGCCCGCCAATCCTCAGATGATGATTTCCCAAATATCAACAAAAGAAAAATTGGAAAAAAAGAAAAATTTAGAAACTATATTTCTGAATAAAGGATTTGAACATCCGGAAAAGGTTGCAGATCTTTTTATAAATCGTGGAATCTTTGAATTACCATCTGAATTAATTCAAGAACTTGATATAGAATCCAATCCGGGAATAGTGTTGAACGATTTGGATATTTATACCAATAGAATGCATATTGATGGAATTTTGACAGCAGTGGAGAGGGCATCGAAGATATCATTTGCCCTAAAACATTATTCTCGAGCTGCTTCAAAAAAATCCAAAGTGTCAATTTCGTTGGAAGAAGAATTCGAATCAGTTCTATTAATTTATAATAATTTATTGGAAGGGAACATTCGAGTAGAAAAATATTTTGATAAAATACCGAATATCATGGGTCACCCCGAGCAGCTTGTTCAGGTATGGTCTAATTTAATCTTCAATGCAATCCAAGCTCTACCTAAACAAAAGGGAATAATAAAGGTTCGCATAAAAAAGAATCTAAATCTCTGCATAGTCGAAATTGAAGACAACGGAGTCGGAATTCCCGAAAATAGTATAAATGAGATATTTGACCCTTTTTTCACAAGTAAAGAGATTGGTGCCGGAATAGGACTCGGTTTAACAATCGCAAAAGAGATCATTGTCGCACACAATGGAACAATCGAAGTGGAAAGCAATCCGGGACATACTGTATTTAGAGTAATGCTACCGATTTAGTATAATTTCTTGGAGACGCACTCGAGTCGCTCAGAGGGGTCGTGCATCCTGCACTCCCTCCGCCCCAATCGGCTACGCATCAATTCATTCGCTTCTTGGTCGAAGCTCTGAATCGATTTGCCAAGCAGCTTGACCAATGTAATTGGTCAAGCGATCGTTCTCCTCCCAGCGAAATCGTTGAGATATGAATACCTTTTGGTGATTATTTAGTATAATTTCTTGGAGACGCTGGGAGTCGAACCCAGGTCCTATCATCCTCAAATGAAGCCTCTACATGCTTATGTCGCTCTAAGTTGTCGGAAAGGTGGAACCAGCGACCGGGTAATCCTTTCGTATTCGGCTTCTGGTTTTTCTAACTGCTAGACCGACCAAGGCAGTTAGGAATCCTTCGAAAGTTGCGAAATTCAGTCCACCGAAGGAAACAGAGCTGAATCTCGTAGAGCGTTTATTACGCTGCTAGTGCTAGTTCGTTGTTAGCGTTTATTAAGTTGCAGGATTTTTAAGTAGGTCCTACACCTCTGCATGCCACTCCATCCAAGCCAACAACAGTCGAAACCAATGTCGTCCCCGATGTACATTATAGACACTAATATGGTTGGATTTGTTCAGTCAAATAAAAAATTTCTTGTGTTTTTGAATAAATTCTAGTTTTTTGACTAAGATGGAAAATAAATTTGAGGCTTCTAAGCTTACAATTCGAACCAAATTGTTAGCAATCATTTTGACAATTATTGTCGCTTCTTTGTCTCTTGTGATTTTTTTGGCAACTTATTATTTCCGAGATGATGCCGAAAAAAGGGTACAAGAGAACAATTTGACTATTGTTGGAGTAATTGGGCAGAAAATCGACTCCGAGTTGAACAGCAATTCATTCACTCTTAGAAGTTTTGCCAATATTCAACTTTCCAATACAGATTTTGGAGTTAAGCGAAGCTATGAAGAAGATCTTTTTAAAAATCATCCAAATTTTCTTTATGTTGCCCTATTGGAGCAAGTAGATGGTTCAATCTCCCAAAAGCAAGTTTATTTAAATAAAAAATATGCTCTCGAAAATTCCTTGGATAAAGATTCTTTCATTCAAGTAAACAGATCTTTCGAAGATGAATATCGAAAATCCTTTCGTGGAGCAACTGTTCTATGGAATGCAAGTCCGGGATTCATAACCCCGATACTAGGTCTTTCTATACCATGGAACTACAAAAATAAAAGTTATAGCATAGTTGTTTACATAGACTCTATCGAATTCTTGAAAACATTTCAAGTTACAGAAAGTAATATAACCTATTTGGTAAATGAGTCAGGTATGCTTTTGGCTCATCCAAAGACGGAGTATGTTATTGAAGGGAAAAATTTTTCGGAAGAACCCATAGTAAGAGCCTTATTGGAATCGAAGATAGACAACGGTCAGACGAAATACAAAGACTTGGATGGGAATGTTCACTTGGGTTCGTTTAAAAAACTATGGAATATGGGTCTTGGGATTATATCCACAATTGAAGCAGACCGAGCATTCGAAGAAGTTTATAATATTCAGAGAAGAAATCTTATTTTTCTTGCTATTGTTTTGAATATCGCTATAGTTATTGTTTTTCTTTATTCCAGAACAATTTCCAATCCTATTAAACTTTTGGTTGATGCAACCAAGCAGGTAGAGCAAGGAAATTTTAAAGTAGAAATTGAACCCAAGTCAGGTGATGAGGTGGGGGTTCTTACACATTCATTTAAATCGATGGCGGTGGGATTGGAAGAAAGGGAAAAAGTAAAAAGTATTCTCGGTTCGATGATTGATCCGGTTGTGGTTCAAGAGGCAATGAAGGATATGCAAGCATTGAAACGAGGTAAAGAAGAAGAGATAACCGCATTCTTTTCTGACGTGGCAAGCTTTTCGACCATTTCGGAACAACTAACGTCGGTAGACCTTGCCAGCCTTTTGAATGAGTATCTATCAGCAATGACCATTATTCTAAAAAAGCATGATGGAGTGCTAGATAAGTACATCGGGGATGCTATAGTTGCTATATTCAATGCTCCTGTGGCAGTTGAGAACCATCCTCTCAAAGCGGCTAAGGCTTCTGTTGAAATGGTGGCGAAGCTGGATGATCTGAGAAAGTATTGGGTAACTAACAATTTATATTCTAAAGAAGCCCAAGAAATGACTGCACGTATTGGTCTGCATATAGGACCTGCTAAAGTTGGATTCATGGGAACCGATGATCTAGCCTCCTATACTATGATGGGTGATACAGTAAACTTGGCTGCAAGGTTGGAAGCCGCAGGAAAGGATTATGGTGTTAATATTTTAATCAGTGAGAACATGAACGACAAGGTCAAGTCCGATATGTTTACCAAGAAACTGGATATGGTGCGGGTTAAAGGTAAAAATGAGCCGGTTCTATTATTTGAATTGATCTCTTCTCAATCAGATGTCGCATCTAATTTGAAAGAGAATGCAGAACTTTTTGAAAAAGGTTTTGAATTATATCTACAGAGAAATTTTAAAGATGCAATTCATAGATTTAAAGAAGCTGAATCGGCTAAAGGTAGTTCCGACAAAGCCGCAAAAATGCTAATTGAAAGATGCAATTATTTTATCGAAAATCCACCTCCCGGTAATTGGGATGGTGTATTTACGCGGACTACAAAATGACAGTCAAGTTATCGAGGGAGCAGATTGTTACCGGTTGGAAGCGATGGGAAAAGATTTTCTTGTCCGTTGAGTTCCTTGCTATTTTGGTTTTGGCAATTATACTGTATGCGGATTTTCAGAGAAGACTGGATGCCGGTGTTAGGGAACAAATAGGAATCATCACTTTCAAACAGAAAACTGTTCAGAGAAAATACTCAGGAAGGGCTGTATGGGAATCAATGGAAAGCAGTTTTCCATTGTACAATAAAGATTCAATTCGTACCGGGGATTTTTCGGATGCAGAGATAACTCTGAATGATGGAACAAAATTGGAAGTTGATGAGAACACACTTATTATGCTTAATATTTCCAAGGAAGAAAAGGAAATTGATTTTGCTTATGGTGCACTGACTACTAAAAGGGCAGGGGATTTAATTTCGGAAGATGGAGGCGCACTTTCTATTCGATCCGGAGGGAATTTGGTCGCATTGAATAAAGCTGACGTTTCCATTTCTCAAAACAAAGGCGAAAGCTTATTGGTTGATGTTAAATCCGGAATAGCTAACTTGTTTTCGGGAGAACAGAAAAAAGAAATATCCGTAGATGAAAAAATAGAAATTCAAGGTGGGGAAATAAAGGTCTCTCAGAAGCCTTTTCGAGTAATAAGCCCTGCATCTAATTTTAAATCTATATTTTCGGGAGATTGGGTTAATATAGAGTATAATATAGAAGGTTGGAATAATAGCAAAACTGCAGTTTTAGAATTTTCGCGTTCCAGAGATTTTAAGAATGTTTTCTACAAAAGATCTATTCCATCCGAGCGTTTTGTCGAGCCCTTTAAACCGGGCATATACTACTGGAGAGCAATTGATGGAGGAAAAGTGGCATCTATTGGTAAAGTAAGTCTTATTAAAGTTGCTCCTTCCAAATTGATTAATCCAGTTAACAATAAAAAGTTTTTTACATCCAAAGATAAGGTATTCATACCTTTTTCATGGAGTCGGGAAGAAGGAGTTTCTCAGTATATTTTGGAAATTGCCAACGACAAGAATTTTGAAAATATATCTATACAGAAAAATTCTCTGGGGACTTCAATTTCTCTCGAACTACCTGTGGGTGATTACTACTGGAGAGTTAAATCTGTAATTGGTAGTAACGTGGATCCTATTTATTCTCTGACTCAGAGTTTAACGGTATCAAATGACTCTCAAAAAACGCCCCCTAACTTAATGCATCCTAAGTCAGGTGATGAACTTTCTTTTGCCATTATATCTCAATCAGGAATAAGTTTTTTCTGGTCGCAAATTTCGGGTTATAGTTCTTTCGAATTGCAGATTTCCAAGCGCAAAGACTTTTCCGATCCCATAAACCTAACGACAAATTCAAGAAATAATTTAATCTATAAGGATGCTATTTCTTTAGGCGAGTATTTTTGGAGAGTTCGAGGAGTTACGGCAAATGGGGATAAGGGAGATTATTCACAAGCGTCCGGCTTTTTAGTCACCGATGCGTCCAAAAATGTTTTTAATCTACAATCCGATACCAGCGTGTCAGAAGTGGATGTTGCAAGAGAAGGGATCACTCTTAAATGGAAAAAATTACCGGTTAATGGAACTTACGAAGTAATTTTAGCCAAGGATAAAGATTTTAAAAATGTTGTTAGAAAGGTCGTAACCAATCTTAACCAAGCAACAATTAAAGAGCTGGTTACCGGAAAATATTATTGGAAAGTAAGTCTTTTAAATGAAGGGGGGGAACCCACTCTGGTGTCAGATTATAAAACATTTGAGGTGAGTGATAAATTTGGTCCAATCTACCCAAAGGAAGGTCTGAATATAAATATGACATCAAAGAACGACCTTGCGTTTAAGTGGCAGAAAAGACCCGGAGCAAATAACTATACAATAATAATATATGTTGATGAAAATGAGGAACAAAAGAAGATACTTCAAAAGTCCACAAGTATAAATGAGTTTTTGTTGGATGAGATAGAAATCCTGGATCAGGGAAAATTTGTTTGGGAGATTTATTACGATGAATCGGGAGAAAAAAAGAAAGAATTTACATCTACATTCCAAATAGAATTGGATCCCCTACCGGAAAATTTAGAATTATTGACTCCCAAGGTTCAATATGCAGATTAAATTTTTAATATTTTTATTACTTATTTTGATTTTTCCATTTGATCGTTACTCGGATGAAGTTCAAGTGGGTCAGGCCATTCAATGGAAAGCCATTCCCGGAGCCTATGGTTATATTGTAGAAATTGTAGATTCATCGGAGAATCAAGTTTTGAAAAAGTCAATTTCGAACAGTGAATTGGAGCTGAATCTTCCGGAGGGAAATTATAAATTCAGAGTATTAGCTTTAAATAAATTCAAGAAAATAGGTAAGGTTTATCCATGGAAGGAGTTGATTATTAAACCGGTTGACTCTCCTGTTGTTACATCTAGTCCCAAATACTTTGATACTTCGGATAAAAAATCTTCCTTTATCGCCAAAGGTAAATTTTTGCATAGAGGAACTCGAGTTGAATTGGAGAAAAGTCGAAATGAAGTATATAACGCAGATGTGGTTGTATTAAAAGATGGGAGCGGTATCAAAGTAATTCCCCCGGAAGATCTTCCTGAAGGAAACTACTCGGTTCGATATAAAAATACGAAAGGAAAGCCTTTTGTAAATTCAGTTGCAGTTGTGAGCCAAGCACCTCTGACCAGTCCTTCGGATTTGGATAAATCCAAACAAATTGTTGACGGTAGTCCTAAAGATAAATCTGTTTCTTCCGGTGATAAGTTGCAGGATGGTAAAAAAAGCCGAGACTCAGTGACAGATGGGGAAGCAATTGTGAAAGATTACACTACGTGGAGTCTGTTCTGGAGACAAGCAGTTATTCCCGGTTGGGGTCATTACCATGCAGGTTATAAAAAAACAGGAGCGTTTTATTTTTTTGGAACAATCGTTGCTGCTGGAGCTGTTGCTCATACGAGTCAAGCTTATAGCTCTCGTAGAAAGAGCTATAACGAACAGGGAAATATTGCAAATTACTTAAATTCGCAGCCTGATTTAGATCCAAATATTGGAATTTACAACCAGTTAAATATTCAGTCCGGTTTCCAATCAGCTGAAGTTTCGAAGATTCAAGCCTCGAATTCAATAGCTGCTTTGGGAGGTTTTTATATAATTAACTTAATACATATACTCATTACAGGTGCTAATTTGAATGATTCATCCAATGTTTTTCTATTGGAATCTACTCCTGAATTTTGGCAGAATGAAGTAGGAACCAAATACCGTGCAGGCGTTAAGTTAGAATTCTAAAATGTGTTTAATCGCATTTTCATTTCAATATCCTATTAATTATCATCTAATTGTAGCGGCTAATCGAGACGAATTTTTTAATCGTAAGACTGCTCCCGCAAATTATTGGGAGGAAGATACTCGTATTTGGGGTGGCAAGGATTTAGAGGGAGGGGGCACTTGGATGGGAGTTCGAGAAGACGGAAGATTTGCCTTCCTTACCAATTATAGAAACTTGCATTTAGTTCCGATATCCAATCCAATATCTCGCGGACAATTGGTTCGAGAATTTTTAATTTCTGAATTGGAACCGAAAGATTACATTCAATCCAAGAAAGAATTTTCCGGTAGGTATGAAGGATTTAATTTAGTGGTTGGCGATCTGAATACAGCCTTGTATTGGAATAACAAATTGGATCTACTTCATGAATTGCAGAAAGGGATTTATACAATTTCAAATGGGACTTTGCTGGATAACTGGTATAAAACTGATATTATAAAGGATGATTTTCAAGCATTTTTAGATCGAGGGAATATCGGTGATAGAGAGGCTATTTTTCAAATGCTAAAGAACGGCACAAGGGCTCCTAAATCAAAACTGCCGGATACGGGAATCGGTGAAGAAAAAGAATGGGCACTTTCTTCGCCATTTATAGAGCTTCCGGGTTACGGTACAAGATCATCTACTTATGTCGCATTAAAAATGGACAACACTCAGGAAAGTCGGAAGGTAGCTCCTATTGTCCTAGAAGAAAGGGTCTGGGTGTAAGTATGAATATAAATTTTTTGTCGACGTAATTTGAATATTGTCTAATATATAGTTATGAAGCTATCTTTTTCAACATATTTACCGGTTCTTTTTGTTCTATTTTTGGGAAATTGTAATTTCAATCCAAAGAGTGAGGTTGATTTAGAACTGATTGCCTTGGAGGGACTGATTACTGATACCCCAAGAATATTGTTTATTGAAGATATAGATATGGATAAAACACCTGATTGTGGGAGGGCGACAGTTGATAATTCAACCGGGCAACAACCGGGTACCGGTGGTCAAGGTGGAGGAACATTTTCCACTAGAAACACTCAAGGCGGCAATCAGCAAAACGAAAGATTTTCGATCATCAGCACTTTCAATATTAAGCCGTCATTCGAAACTCTCAACATGAGATTTACTTATGATAAAAGACAATTTAAAGGCCCATTGAATCCCCAGCAAGGTTTTACATTAACAGGTGGTCTATTCGGAAGTACTGTTACCGGAAGACAGGGAACTGTAGAGTGGGGGCAGAATGGAATCAACTTAATTGGAAATCAATCCAATCAGCAATTGAACTTTATGCAAGTTAAGTTGGATTTAACGGGAACCTATGTTCCCGGAGCCGGATCCACTATTCCGCCGAATCAATGTAACACACAAGATGGTGTGAATTGTACATCAACACAAACTAATACTCAGTGCTTTACGCAAGATAACAGAACCTGTATCGGTGATTCTGCAGCTTCCGAGAATGCAGTGCAAATTCTGATTCGTGGTACTATAACTTGCAACGCACCTGGAATTATCTAATATTTTCCAGTTGCTCCATTAGCAATGATTTAGATTTTTTATCCGGGTATTCAGTTAGAAAATTCATCAATTCATATACGCCGTCCTGAATTTCATCTTGAATGATTTCATGAATGTTGTACTTTTCCATTAGCTCTAGGATCTTAGCTTCATTACCGGACTCGATTATTTTGGGAATATCTTTTCGATCTTTCGAACCGGCGAATTCTCGTAATACCAATATAGGATATGTATATAATTGATTGTGAAAATCTTTCAAGAAATCTTTACCACTCGTCTTGGAATCTGTGAAGTAGTCCAATAAGTCATCTCGCTTTTGAAAAATATTACCAAGAAGAACTCCGAATTCTTGGAATTTTTTGGCTGTAGAAGAATCTTGTCCGGCAAGAATCGCAGCTGATTCTGTAGCCGCTCCAAAAAGAGAAGCAGTCTTACCGTAGATAATCTTCTCGTAAATATCCATGGTTATTTTTGGATTCTTTTCCCATTGCATCTGAATGAGTTCACTAACAGATAAATCACGAATCACTTGGGTAAAACAATCCATCAGCGATTGGTTCCCTACTCGGTTTAGTCTCTCTATTCCACAGGCAAGTAGAAAATCGCCGGCTAAGATTGCTGTCTTGTTTCCAAATTGTGCCCCTACTGTCTTTTTGCCTCTTCGAGTATCTGCTGAGTCCACAACATCATCATGGAGAAGACTCGCTGCATGAATGAGTTCAGTGATGCTTGCTACTTCCCACTTGGATTTATGGTTGCATTCCAATATATCACAAAAAACCAAATGCAAAATCGGACGAATTCTCTTGCCACCGGATTGAATTGTATACCTTTTGATATCTTTTAGGATCTTTAGATCTTCCCTAATAATCGAATCCAATGTTGAATCAATTTTTTTAACTGTTAAAGAAAGATTCAAAATTCGTTCGCTACCTTTTTTTATCCATTACTTGAAGATAAATATTCAAGAGTTCTTCCATCTCTCTGTATCCCTTCTTTCTATATATATTAATCAAATTACGAAACATTCTTCTAATAATTGATGAGGTACTTGCTCTGGCAAAATACTTTTGTGTCGGTTCAAAACCATGAGTCTCAAGAAATCTTTCACAAGTGGTTCGGTCTAAAAGTATTCCACTATTGTATGGATCGATATAAGTCGTGTAGTCGGGAGAATCATAAAGCAATAAAAAATGAAATGGCATATTAGTTCCATAGATGGGAAGACCAAGTCTTTTTCCAACTAATATGAATATAGCAGAGAGTGAAATGGGAATTCCCATCTTGGTTTTGATTACTTGATTGATAAAAGAATTGGATGGATCATCGTAGTATTTCTCATTGCCATAAAATCCTTCTTCCTCTACAAGAACTCGAATCAAAATCTGAACTTTGCTTTCATCGGATAGAATTTCGAAATTTTCTTCAAAGAGTTCCTCTACACGTTCCGCTACTCTATCCAAGTAATTTTTTAATTCAATATAAGACGCTTGGGAATCTCCTAATTCGGAGATGAGGAACACGCCTTCTTCCAGATCTTCATAGGTTCTGGAAAGTGGTCGTTGTGCTATTCTTTTTAACCTGTGGTAGGTTCTTTCTGTCTGGATTAGTCTCGCAAAACATCTGCTTGTGGATCTCAAAACAGGATCCTTGAGATTATCTATTACATCAAATACCGAATGTTGCCAAGGTATAATAGTGGATATCTCTCTTAAAACTTGGTGTTTATTTTCTTTTGATGCAAATTCCAATTCATAGAAGAGGTTGCTAAGCTCTTCTATGGGCACCGGTTGGATCTCAGTAGACTTCATGTTTAGACATTAATTAGAGAACAATTATTAGTCAAGAATGAACCAATTCTTTTAGAGCTTCTGCTTCTTGCTCTGCTGATGGAGGTGTACCATGCCACTTAGCTTGGTTTTCCATGTAAGAAACCCCTTTACCTAATACTGTTTTAAATACTATAAGTGTAGGACCTTCTTTGATGGATTTGGCTTTCTCGAAAGCAGATATTATGTCAGGTATATTGTGTCCATCCGCTTCAATTAGGTTCCATCCGAAAGTTTCGAATTTCTTGCCTAGTGGTTCAAGCCTCATAACTTCTTCTGTGTTCCCATCTATCTGAATAAAATTTCTATCCATAAATGCAATGAGATTGTTTAGCTTATAGTGGACTGCCGATTGAGCCGCTTCCCAAGTCATTCCTTCTCCACACTCTCCATCGGAGATGCAAGTGTAAATGGTGTGCTCTTCTTTTTTCATACGGGCTCCCAAGGCAAGACCCACAGATACAGACAAGCCCTGACCCAAGGAACCACTGGAGCTTTCCAGACCTTCCATATAACGAGTAGAAGGGTGCCCTTGCAACCTGGAATTGATATTACGGAAAGTTAAAAGTTCTTCCTTGGGGAAATATCCGGTTAGACCCATAGCGGCATATCTTACAGCACATACATGACCATTGGATAGGATAAGGCGATCCCTTTTTTCCCAATTGGGATTCTTGGGATCATGATTCATAATTTTTTTATACAAGACAGCGTAGATATCGGCAAGACCCAATGGTCCTCCTGGGTGTCCGGATTTTGCAGAAGTTACCATCTTTATAACTTCCATTCGTATATTCTTCGCTAGATCTTTGATTTCTTCAACTTCATTCATATTAAATTATTCCCCTACATACTCAAAAATAAAAAGTCCCGATACATATACAACTAAATATAGTGGAACAAATACATAATGCAACTTAACGTGAACATTTTTGTTCCTGGTAATTCCAGTGTATCCCATGGCAAGCATCATAAAAAGTGCCGTTACCGCAAGTAGTCTATGAACATGAATGATCCACATATCCACAGCCGGTTGGATTCCAAACAAGTCCAGCCCACCCAATCCGTATTTCATGGTAAGTAAATACACTGCGGTCATTAAATTAAATCCCATGCCGAAAATATTTGATACAACATGTATCACATTATTTCGAACTCGAAAGTAATATCCTATGCCGAAGCAGATTACGGATACTGTCATGCCTAAATGTATCAAATAAAGACTCATAAATCCATCTTTTTCTATGATTCTAAACCTACAAAAATATTTTTTTATTGACGTAAGAAATTCTCTTGAAAACCTGGTCATTAATTGCCGCCTTAGCTCAGTGGAAGAGCAGCTGATTTGTAATCAGCCGGTCGGTGGTTCTAATCCCTCAGGAGGCTTTTTTTATTGAAAGACACAGAAATGGGCAGGTACCCAAGCGGTCAACGGGATCAGACTGTAAATCTGCCGGCTCAGCCTTCGAAGGTTCGAATCCTTCCCTGCCCACCATTCTGTAATCCAAATATAATCATCATACAAAGAAAAATTATTGATAGACCGAGAGATCGGATTCGAATAGAGCGAGCTGACTGCGCCCAACGGAATTACTTCCAGTGCCATTTTTTCAAAGCGCTGAAGTAATTGCTGCTTTCCTTGGAAATGAGAATATCTATGGCAATTTGCATCTCCGGGATAAGGTCTTCTTTTTGAGTGCAAGTCAAATATAGCAAATAGTCTGCTTCATGGAAATTTCTTGCCGGGAAGGGACCAAGTTTGCATGCTTCGCTGATTCTACCTTGGGCTATAAAACTTTTGGCTATTTCTCTTTTTCCGCGATCTGATTTCCCATATTTCTGGCTTAGGCGAAAATACTCTTCAGCAGATGTATAGTTTTCTTGTATGAGGTAGTATTGACCGAGTAGATAAAAACTGTCTGATTTAGTATCATCATTTAGATCTTCTCTTTCCAGAAACTTTTGTATAACCTGTTCAGTATTGGGATCATTCATCTTGACGAGTAGTCCGATCCTTAATATGGGCAAGGCTAAACTTTCGGGAAGATAGAACATAATCGTTCTAAGTTCATCATACTTGCGGTTAGACATCAAATACGAATAAGAAAAATTAAACAGATTCTTAGATGAAGATTCCATTATTATATCCAAAAGAGTTCCTATGTTTTCAGATTTTATGCTGGTAATAATGGGATAGATTGCTTGGTATTCAGAATATGAAATCTGATATATTTTGATTATCTGACTGATGGAATCTGAATGCTCACTTCCTATAGATAGAATATTTCTATACATCGCATAGTGGTTTAGAAGTTCCGGGTATTTACGGAATTTTTTAAAAAGGTAATAGAGTCTTGTTGCAGTTATTTTTTTTAATTTAGCATCCGGGTTTGCTCGCAATACTCTTTCATAGACCGGTATGGCAAAAATCGGAAAAGTTTTCTCCAACTTATAACCCTTTTCGTATATGCTTAAAGCAGAGTTGGCACTAATCGATTGAGTATTGGTAAAAAATGTTATGCAAAAGAAGATGAATGATGTAATAAAATATTTCATAAAATATTAAAATAATTCCTGGAGCATTTCCCTCTTATCTTCTATCTCTTTTGAATATTCATTGCAATTATCCGGTTTTACATGGTCGATAGTGAACCATTCATGGTTAGGTGCTGTGCAATCAGGGCATTGAATTTTTCTCGAACCACACACAGGTGCGGAAATTGCAAAAACAGGTTTAGGAAATTCTTGAATTTCCATTAGCTTTTCCGAATCAGCTTTTTTCATGATCTCACCCCAAAGAGGGGCTGCTACTCTACCACCCAAACCTCCGGGTCCCATTCCTAATCTTGGATCATCAAAACCTACCCAAATAGCCATCGTTATTCCCGGTCTATTTCCAATGAACCAGGCATCTTTATTGTCATTGGTAGTTCCTGTTTTGCCTGCTACCAAGCCCTTGTATCCGCTTCTATAGATTCCACTGGATTTTCCACTGTCTTTGAGAAGGGAAAGAACAACCTCTGCAGTATCCGGTTTTATAACCGATCTTTCGTTTGGGATTTTAAGATCGAATTCATCATGATTGCCGCGTTCAAATATTACTTCACCGGATTGATTCGTGATCTTTTTGATAAGATATGGCTTTTGGATTTTCCCTTCATTGGAAAAGCTGGAAAAAGCAGATGCCATCTCCAGCGGTGAGATTTCCAGAGAACCCAACGCTAAGGATAAATCATTTCGAAATCGTTTGTTTTTCTCTGCAGAGTCAGGAAAGAAGAATGATCCAAAATAATGATCCAATTGGGAATAGCCAAGTTTTTCGGCTATTTGAACCGCGGCTGTATTCTTGGATTGTGCCAATGCATATCTTAGACTGATTTCTCCGTCGTATTTTTTCCCCAAGTTGTCCGGTGTCCAATTGGGAAGTCCTTGAACGCCACGGTAAATCAAAGGTGCATCGAGTATTTTATCGGCATTGGTGATGATTCCTGAATTGATTGCTGATGCATAAAGTATTGGTTTTATAGAAGAACCGGTCTGTCTTCTCATCTGAATGGCACGATTGAATTGATTTTGTGCCTTGAATTCATCTCCTCCATGCATGAAAAGGATCTCTCCTGTTTTGGGATCAAGGGCAATTACTGCTGCTTGCAATCCGTTTGGAGTTGTGGATGATTCTTCCTCCCATTCCGACGATGAAAATAATTCCATAGCAAGAGAAGCTTCTTTTAACAGTGATTTTATGGCTATTTCTTCTTTTGAGTCAACCACTGCCGATCTGCGAAGAACTGTCTTTCTGACCTGACCGGATCGAATCACCCCTTGGAGATGATTGTGTACTATATTTCCTACATTTTTTTGTATATCTTTAATCAATGTGGTTTCTACTGTATATCCACCTTCGTCATATATGCTATCTCCTTCTCCTATACTTTTCAGAAAAGATCGTATATGTTCTGTTACATAGGGTGCTAGATCCTGCCTATTGCCGAAAACTGTTTCGTTGGGAGAACGAGTAGAAAAACGAGAGTAAATGTCCGAAATCTCATCATGTGGTATATCTTTAAGGACTCCCCTGTTTTTAAAAGCAATCATAATATATTCCAGTCTTTCTCTGGATTGAGAAGGATTCCTAAGAGGTGAGTTTCGATTGGGTGCAGAAGGTAGAGTTGCAAGGAGAATGGCTTCTGATTTGTTTATCTCGCTTGGATTTTTATTGAAATAAAATTTAATTGCTTCTCCAAATCCATAGGCTCCATGTCCTAGATACACATTGTTCATATAGTATTCCAGTATCTGATCCTTGGATAGATTGGATTCCAGAGCAAAAGCAAGTTCCAATTCTTTCCATTTCCTACCTAAACTTTTAGTTCGATCATCAAGAAGTATCCTTGCCAATTGTTGTGTGATAGTTGACGCTCCCTGTTTATAGCGAAGATGAATAATGTTTTTTACAATTGCTCGAAAAAGTGCTGTTAAATCAATGCCACCGTGGGAATAAAATCCTCGGTCTTCCACATTGAGCAATGCTGTAATTAAATTCTCCGGATAATCTTCCAACTTTAGTGTGGATATTCTTTTTTGAAAAATTTCCGATACTACTTGTCCATTTCTATCTATTATTTTAGTTGGTTTTCCCTTGGATAGATTTCCAATGATATCGCTTAATTCGGATTTAGTTCTAAGAACACCTGTTCCCAGAAATGCCAAAACTGTTATAGAGAATAATAATATTGCCAAACCTGACCAGTAAAGTAGCGATAGATATTTTTTCCTTTCAGTTGAATTACTTACTTTGTTTCTGCCGGGTTTGTCTTTAGGCTTGGAAAAATCTTTATCCTGAATTCTATCTTTTAAACTTCGAAAGAATGTGGGTAATGCAAAATGGTTTGTTGTGTCTTTCGAATTCTGATCTACATTGGATTCTTTTTTTACTTGTTTTTCGAAAAAAGGTTTGGATTTATATTTGATTGGTTTGGTTGCAGGAAGCTTTTTCTCAACAAAATAATTCCCACCTTGGAAACGGATCAGAGATTGGTTCTGACATAGCGCACATGAAATTTTGAAGAGGCCTTCTTGAGGACATGGATCCGGTAATTTGCTGTTCTCACCGCAATGCGGACAATTGAATCTTTTTTTTGCAACACGGACTTCCATACTTCACTTATATCATCGGCTATTTTGTCAAAATCAGAAAGTCTGCAATCGGAGGGGAAGCCTGCTTTTCTTCATTTTTTAGTCTCTCTTCGGGGATAATAGATACTGTGAGGGTTCTTATACCTGCTTTCTTTAGACGATATGTAACTCCGAGACCGTAATCACTGTGAAATCTCCCATTGATATGGATGATTTTCCGGTTATGATAAAATGAATGTGCAGCAATCTTTTGAGTCATTCCTGCATCCCAGATATGCTGAGCCAAAATCATTCTATCTATTGCACTCTGGTCGGTTTCTTCCTTATTATGATGAAAGCTTTCGAATAATTTTCTTAGTTTCTTTTCGTACTCAGTTGATCGATCTCTTAAAACATTTTGGGGTAGCGGCATGAGCTCCCGCGCATTTGGACTCAGTTTTTGATAAGCCAATAATCCTTCTCTAGATACCTTGTTTACATATTTTCTGGGAGGATTTGCCGCAAGTACCGGAATTTTATTCTCTTTGGCAAAATCTACAATCGGTAGATAATCTGATGAAAAATTTTTCCACATAATGATATCATTCTTAAGAACATTAATGGGAATTTGTTCATGTAAATATTCATCTATCGTGTCTTGCTGGTGCCATTCCAACATCTCCATTGACAAAACAATGGAATGTCTTGAAGAAAGATATCTAATGAGTTCAAGCTTCCATAAGTGACCTTCGGTGTCATCGTGTTCTTCACCAATGACCAACACATCATGATTTCTCAATGCATTGGAAATTTCTCGAAATTGCTTCTCAGTTTTTTCACTCTCTAAAGCATGGATATGGTAGGGCAAAATTATGGCTAGAGTAGTGATAAAAAATGAGGATAATTTTTTAAAAAAATTTTTTGTGGGATTTAGTGACATAGCATCGTCCTATATTATAAACGGTTAACACAAATGTATAAAATATTCATTATTTCCATAGTATTTTTTCTATCAAGCTTCGGAATTTCAGGAGAGGAGAAGACAGTGATCAGTGAATATACTCTCACAGAGTCTTATTACAAGTTTAATAATTCTCCGGACCCTGATCCATCCAAAACTTTGGAACTCAATGTCAAAAGTGGGCTTAAGTTGGCAATCATGAGACATTTTCCTGATAATGCTAATTTAATAAGCAGACTCGAGACAGAAGAGCTGAAGTATGAGCAGATATTGGGAACAAGAATTGTAATCGCCAAATTTGCAGATCATATCTTCGAATTTCGGTATTCGGCAAATCCCAGAAAGTATCATTTAACTCCAATTACACAGAAAATTCACAAAGTTCCGGTAAACAAAGAGAATGCACCAAAACTAAATGAATCCAGTAGTTAGATAATTGCCAATCATACATACGGCACTCCCTGCTGAGGGCAAGATTTTTAAACAAAAGTTAGGTTTGAAGCCTATTGGAAATTTAAGAAGTATTTCTCTTTTCGGAGAAGGTAATACTTTATTGGTTCAGAGTGGAGTGGGAAAGGTTTCTACTGCAACTGCTTTATCTTATGCATCCGCATTGTTTCCTAAGTCCACAGATTATTTTCTCAACGTGGGCATAGCCGGCAGTTGTAATCGGAATTACGAATTGGGTAGCCCATTTCTCATATCCAAGGCAACAGATCTTGCCACAGGTCGCAGTTACTATCCGGATTTAATTTTAAAATCTCCTTGGGCATTAGAAAACTTGGCTACAGTCGATAAACCTTACTTTGGTGAAGCACTCGATGGATTCGGATTGGTGGATATGGAGGGGAGCTCATTTTTCCAAACGGCATTGTATTTTACCGAAAGCCATAGAATTCATTCTATTAAAATAGTTTCTGATTATCTCGAAGGAAAATTGTGCAAAGCAGAAGATGTGGAAAATTGGATGGAAATGTCCATAGCGGGGATTTTGCAATGGTTGGAAATGCATAATGATGATCCTTCTCCTACAGAAATTTCCCATCCTAATTATGATTCTATTCTTGAAGAGATTATGGAGAATCTTTTGCTCACGAAAACCCAAGGTTTTGAACTTCAGAAAGCAATCGATACCTATTGCAAACGAAAGCAGATACTTCCTGAATTGTACAAAAAATTTCTATACAATCGAGATGATATTAGAGATAAAGAAAAAGGAAAGTTGAAATTCAAATCTCTACTTACCTATCTTTATAATGAATAAATACCCTGCTTATTCAACTATCTATATAGAAAATGGAGTGGAGAATTCTCCTGTTACCAAACGAATTTTAGAAAAACTTCCCAAGTCCAATTTAATATACATCCATGATTACAAAGAAGTTTTCAACCGTCCCAATCAAAATTTCCAAGCACAGAAACTTTCACCTAAATTAATCCTAGCCCGAAAAAAAGACAATTTTCTATACAAAGGGTCTTCTCTGGCTCCGGATTTTGGTGAAGAGAATTTCTTCTACAATGCCCTTTTATTGAATTGTCCATATAACTGTGATTATTGTTATCTGCAAGGAATGTATTCTTCGGGAAATATTGTATTATTTGTAAATATTGATGACTACTTCGAAAAAACAGATGAATATTTAAAAAGATTGGGAAGAATTTATCTATGTCTATCTTATGATACCGATTTATTGGGGATGGAATCCTGGACGGGATACTCTGCAAGTTGGATTGAATTTGCTCGTTTGCGACCCAACTTAATTTTAGAACTGAGAACCAAGTCCGCCAATTGGCGTTCCATCCAAGATATTAAACCCATACCCAATTTAATTCTCGCGTGGACACTTTCTCCTCAAAATATCGTCGAAAAATACGAAAAGAAAACAGCTAGTCTGCCAGCAAGAATCAAGGCAATCTCATCAGCGATGGATGCCGGTTGGGATGTTCGTGTGTGCATAGATCCAATTTTGGATGTTCCCGGTTGGAAAGAAGAATATTCCGGTCTTGTAAATATTCTAAAGGAATCCGGAGTCCTTCCACGAGTTAGAGAGGTGAGTCTGGGAAGCTTTCGTATGAACAAAGACTATTTTGCCAGGGTTAAAAATCTAAGAAAAGACTCTCATATTTATCTGTCGGAATTTATTACAGAAGATGGTGCCAGTTTCTATCCTTTATCCAAAAGAGAAGAGATGGTTCATTTCCTCCAAGAAAAACTCATATAAAGATTATTAAATCTCCCAAAAACCAATATAATCTTCCGATAAAAAATCGGATTATATGATTTTTTATACATGAAGTCAAATGCATGAAAAAATATTCTAGCATAAAATATCAAGTAAAATTCAATGGTCATATAAAGACTAAGTACAAGAGGAAAATAT
>JAFIGA010000307.1 GCA_020831715.1 Leptospira sp.
TTAACCCACCCGCTGCGCGGGGGAGCTGGCCCGGGGGGAGGCAGGGGCTTCGCGGCGGTTTGTGACATAAGAACTCTGTTCTTTATCACGAAATCACAACAGAAATTTTGCCCTATATGCAGTTTTGCAATCTAGAAGCCAATTATTTTTGTCCTCAGTCTATCCTTTGTCCTCTGAAATACAGCTTCGTGTTTTAAAAGATCCCTTTTCTTCTTTTTAGATCGATTTCCGAAACGATACAATGATTTTTTTGCAAAATTCAAATATATTTCTTAAAGGATTAATCTTTAGAGTGGACAAAGAATAGTTTTGATATAAAAATGAAGTTGTCTCAATATTTGAATTTCAAAGGATCTAAGACAAAATGCAAAATTTAATTTCTACTTTTCCATACGAAAAAGAAATCATTAATAAGATTGAGAAATTTTTTCAACCTGAGAAAATCTACCTTTTCGGATCCTATGCTCGAGGTGATTCCAATGATTCAAGTGACCTAGATATTTTAGTTGAATTTGCCGATTACAAAGATAAGCGAAAATTGGCAGTCGAAATTCGAAAAGCCTTATCCGACTTACCTTTACCAAAGGATATTTTAATTTTAAAAACATCTGAAATTGATTCTTACAAAGAAACAAATTGGTCTGTTTATTCTAATGCTCTTAAAGAGGGAAAACTTTTATATGAAAGAAAAATCACCTGAATGGCAGACTTGGCTCAATTATGCTGAAGAAGATTTAAAAAGTGCCGAAGTTTTGTTGAATTCGGAAAATGTTTTCCCTAGAAATATTTGTTATCTTAGTCAACAAGCGGTCGAAAAAGCTTTGAAATCAATATTCATATTTCTCAATCTTTCATTCCACAAAACTCACGATCTGGATTTTTTACTAGAGCGTTTGCCTTTAGATTGGAAGCAAAATTTAAATCTGATTCATCTCTCGGATCTAACTGAATGGGCAGTAGAGGCGAGATACCCAGGAGATTATTCCCCTCCATCTGAGAAAGATGCATTAGATTCTATCAATTCTGCAAAGCTAAATATTCAAGCAATTAAAACCGAAATTAATAGATATATTTCAAAATAATTATTTTGGTCCCAAGATAAATTCGCGGCTAAAATAGTCTCCGTGCCTGCCTTCCCCCAGCACAATTTCCTTCGGAAAGTTATGCTGGACAAGCCGCGGAAATTTATTGCTTTATCCAGCACCAGGTGTGCGGGCTGGTACTGGGGGAGCCAACCACTTCGCAAAGGTTGTACTATTCATAAATTAACTTTTTATTAGATCAAATATATTTTTTCCTCGACAATTCATAATTTTTCAAAAAAGATTAAACCGACGCCTACCTACCCGGGAAAGAGTCAGAAAGGATATTACATTAAGGAAATTATACCATGAAAGTACTACTCGACATCCAAGACAAGAAAGCGGCTTCTCTACTCGAAGTTCTAAAAGGGCTTTCCTATGTGAAGACAAAACCTCTCACCAAAGCCAATGCAGAATTCTTAGAAGACGCTAAAACTGCGGTAGAAGAAATGAATCAGATCAAACAAGGAAAATTGGAACCTAGGCTTGCTACCGATTTCTTAAATGAAGTATAACGTCTATTCGATTCCCAAATTTGAAAAGCAAGCGAAAAAGCTGATAAAGAAGTATCCTTCCTTAAAGAAAGAACTCTTCGATCTCATAGAATCTTTGAAAACCTCACCCCAACAAGGAACACCCCTCGCAAACGATTGCTACAAAATTCGGATTGCCATCGCTTCCAAAGGAAAAGGGAAATCCGGAGGTGGAAGAGTAATCACTCATTTAATGGTAAAAGAAAAGTCCGTTTATCTTCTCTTCCTCTATGACAAGTCCGAAGTGGATTCTGTTTCAGACAAGGAACTGGAAGAGATTTTGGAAGAGATCCAGTGAATGGGAGATTCTGATTTTGTTTTTGCGAGACTCAGAATAAATCTCTAATGATTCTATCTACTCTTCAGCGTATATTACTCTCTTATCTATTTTGTTAAAGTATGTCATTGGAGTGCTTAAGGCGTTAATAAGTGTGTAAACTTCGCTTGCAATTAACTGAGCAGATCCCATTTCACCGTTTGGTATTTTGAATTTAGCATTTTTACTAATAATAAACACAGCGTTTTCAGGAATTTCAGAAGTTTTCATTTCTTCAATTGAAAAGTATTCAGGAAATTCCTTAAAATTTATTTCTTTGTATGGCTCACGTGTAAACTTAAAATTGTCCAAGTATTTAATGGAGCCAAATTGATTCTTTATGTAACTAAACATTTGATATCTTCGATAAAAACTACTATAAGATAAATTTATTCCATACTTGTCCAATAAAATATTGGCTATAACAAGAGAACAACTTTCCAAAAAATAATCTCCATATTGATATATAGGTAACATATATTCAATCAACTTAGTGCTTGGGTTTTGACCAAAAAAGTAAGTACACAATTTATCACTAAATCGGACTAGGTTTGAATTTGGCAATTCAATCGAATTGTATCTTAATGAATTTTCATCTTCAAATCTACTGTATCCAGATATTTTGGATCCAAGAATCGATTTATAATCTTCTACTACATCAACATTTTCCTGATTTTTTAGCCTATATAAGGAAACTAACTGGAAATTCTTGCTCCTTAATGATTTTATATTTTCCTCAGTCATTTGCTTATCAAGAATTGTGTCTAAAAAAATCAACTTTGGTTTAAATTTTTCAACTTCAGAGATGATTAAAAAAACTTGATCATCTAAAGAAGATTTCTTATATTTTTCGCTATTTAGATTAGAAATATTAATTATTACGAAATTATCAATATTTTCAGTTATTGCTTTATTGAGAGCATACTTTAAATCAGGATGTTCCTCTTGTATGCAAGAAACTGTTAAAGCAAGGATAGAGAATAGTTTAATCAATAAAAATATTGCTTTCATAAGATTAACCATCAACACCACAGCATACTGGAGTAAGTGGTTTTTCTTCATTTCTATCTATTCTGATAATTCTATCAATGATGCCTCTTCTGTCTCGATTTTGCTCTTTCTTAATCAAATTATTCAGATCCACCTTGCTACCTGGCCTTACTTGAAGGACTGTTCCATTATTTAAGTAAACCTCTAGGTTAACTTTTGATTCCCGATTATCAACGATTCTACTTCCATTTTCATCTATGTAGGTCTTAAAGTTATCCACTCCACGAATTTTTACTTTCAGAGAGGAATCATTATAGACATTGCCTTTTTCAACTTGCAGTGCATTGGCTTCACCAAATCCCGGTTTTTCTAAATCATATTTTCCACACTCACTTTCTATACAATAACCAGTTTTCGCCTCGCTGATCCTTTGTTCCTGAATTTTTTGAAGATCTATTTCTTGAAGTGCTTGTG
>JAFIGA010000169.1 GCA_020831715.1 Leptospira sp.
GTATTTTTTGGAGTAGAAGCTAAAAGCATTTTTACCGGTGAGTTCGAATTCATTGGTAAACTCTGTCTTGTCTGCGATTGCTTCCATCATTGGATCATCTAATTCCAAAAATACGAAATTTGGTTTGTAGCCTGTGATATAAGCTGTGAATTCTTTTTTACCTGTGGACTCCAAGTAACGAATTGCTTTGAGTTTGAAGATGTCCCTTTCGGCGTCGCTTGCCTTTCTTTCTTCTTCGGAGCAGTGGAGTCCCATCTTCTGCAATTCATCGAAGGCATAGGGTGGTTGTTCTTCCAGTATTGCCGAATGCAAGGCTCTGTGAACTATCAAGTCCGGATAGCGACGAATGGGTGAGGTAAAATGGCAATAGTCCTTGAAGCCAAGTCCCCAATGTCCAATGTATTCCGGTCCGTAGTAGGCTTGCATGAAACTTCGAAGGAGCAGGTAGTTGAAGACTTTCTCGTTGGGATCACCGGCGAGTTTGTCCAATACTTTCTTGATTTCTCCATAGTCAGAGGATTTGAGTTGCATATTGTATGAGTTCAACTTCAAGAAATTGTTCAGAGCCTCCAACTTTTCCTCATCCATTACTTCGTGGATTCGGTTGAGTGCGGACGCTTTCTTCTTGCGAAGGAAATTTGCCACCATGGTGTTAGCCGATAGCATCATTTCTTCCACCAAGATATGAGATTTCAATCTTTCTTTGTTCTGAATGGATGTGGGAACAAAATCAGCACCGATTACCATACTGCTTTCTTTCAAGTTTAGATCCACTCTACCCAATTCCATTCGGTGCTTTCTTTGGTTCCAGGCAAATTCATTCAACTGAACCATCCAGTTCTTGGGATCTGCCGCAAGGATTTCTTCTTCCGCCATCTCGTAGGTATATCTCTTGCTCACTTTGATGATAGACTTGTAGCATTTTGCCGAGAAGATTTTACCTGAATGATCTGCTTCCATTTCCACAGTGAAGGCAAGTCGATTTACATTGGAAACCAGAGAGCAGAGATTTTCCGAAAGAACGGGAGGTAGCATGGGAATGACTCGGTTCGATAGATAAACTGAGGTCGCTCTTCGATACGCTTCATCATCCATTGCAGAACCTTGTCGGACATAGTGCGAAACGTCCGCAATATGCACCCAGAATCGAACCCTCTTGCCCTCATTGACAAAGGAGATAGCATCGTCAAAATCTTTTGCCGTTGCCCCATCAATGGTAACCGAATACAATTCTCTTAGATCCACGCGAGCATTCCAATCATGAACTGTTTTTTCGTTCACTTCTTCGGGGAAGTCTAGCGAGATCGTATCCGGATGGTTCTGTTCAAAATTGTATTTCATCATCACACGTAAGAAATCCGGATCTTCTTTGGTGTCTGACTCGAATCGGACAAAACTCACCTCATAGAAATTGGGTTCTTGTGCTTGGGATTCTTTTAATTTAACAATGAGAACATCACCCTTCTGAATATTCTTGAGATTGTCTTCCAACAGTGCTTTTTTCAGAAGATAGCCTTCTTTCACTTCCCCATGCATATCCAAAAGTTTTCCAATGATGTACTTGGCTTCGATATCTTGGACTTTCATTCGGTAAAGGACGCGCCCTCTTTGGATGATGCGAATCACTTCGCCTTCCATGCGTTCTCTTCTTCCCACACCGGCGGGGTAGATCTCAACTCGATCTCCCGCGATTGCCGTGTCTGTTTTGGAAGAATGAATGTATGCTTCATTGCCGGAAGGGAGTTTTACAAATCCATCTCCCCTTGCACTCAGTGAAATTTTCCCAATCAAGGAAAAGGGTCTTGCTATGAGGATGGTCTTTTTTTCTGTTTTGATCAATGCCTCGTTTTCGAGAACAGTTAGAACAGATTCCAATTCTTCCAATCGACTCAATCGTTGGTTGGTAATGGTTGCTCCCTTTTTCTTCTTTTTATCCGGTTTCTTTTTTTTGGCTTCAACAGCCTTTTCCGGTGGGGCAAATTTCTTAATTAGATCTTGTTTGGTGGTTGAGCTTCCGGATTTACTTGCCAGGTAATCAATGATTTTTCTAGCTCTTTGGAATTGGTTTGGTTGCATAAGTTTCCCTCATGTATTTTGGTAGTAGGGTTTCATAATGGAACTGATGAGTTTCTTTAGCTTGATTGATAAAGTCATGGTTCCAATAAGATTCGATGGGAATACCGGTGAGCCCCGGATAGTCCTCTTTAAATTGTATATGTGGAATGGGAATTTCTGTGTGGGAAAATACTTTCCAGTCTTTTGTAAGAAGGGGTTCAATCTCCTCCCATTTTAAATCCAAGGTTGTCTGCAACATTTCCTTGGGAACCGAAGATATTTTTTCTGGCTCAGATTCTACAAAATGTACAAAGTATTTGCTCATTTTTCCATCTAAGACAATGGCAATTTTGTCATGCGGAAATCTGCCGGCGAAATAATTGGCATAGATCCCCAATGTATCTATTCCCATACAGGGTATCTCCCAAAGTTGGGATAGATTTCTTGCTGTAGCGACTGCAATGCGAATTCCGGTAAATGAGCCAGGCCCTTTTGCCACAAAGATCCAATCCGGTTTGGATATATTAGCCTTAGCCATTGCTTCTTGGATCAATGAAACCAAGCCGGTGGATGCTACCCTTGGCAAATACTCCTTAAACGAATATATGACCCGAGAAGTCGGCTTGCTGGATGGATCGCCACTCTCATCAATTTCAATCTCGAAAATCTCAATTATGATCCACTCGGTGCTGGTATCCCAATAGATAGCTTTCATGATTTGGAACGATCTTCCTTTTCGAGAGTGCGAATGGATATGTTTCGTGATAGGGGATTGTCGGAAGAAAAATGAATCTGAATCTGGGGGTAGGGGTAAACTATGGGAAATTTATCCGCCCACTCGATGAATGCATGACCTTCCTTGCACCATACTTCTTCAGTTCCCAATTCTTCCAACTCCGATGGATCAACCAGTCTGTAGAAATCATAGTGGAAGAACTTTTGAAAATGTTTTTGAAGTTCTTGACTATTTGGAAAAGAATTCTGTGTATTGGCGGAATGGTATTCGTTCATTATGGCAAATGTGGGAGAGTTTACCGATTCTTCCACTCCCATTCTATTGAGAGTTAGGCGAATGAGAGTGGTTTTTCCCGATCCCATTTCCCCGAATAAAAGTATGATGCAGTATTGCCTGAGAGAATTGATGCGATCTTTCAGATAGTCGGCAACATTTGCCATATTTTCTTCCGTTATTGAAGGAAAGGTTTTCTCAAAAAAAGTGGCATCAGTCATGAGAAAACAATCGACCTGCTTGGGCATCATCAAAATCATAGAGGCTCTTGCAAAATTCACACTCTACTTCTACCTTTCCTTCTTGTTCGATAATCCTTTGTATTTCCGATCTCCCCAAAGAGACCAAAACATCTGCAATTTTGTTTCGGGAACAATCGCATTGAAAAATAGGAACTCCCGAATCCAAATCCAATACTTTCTCATCGAAAAATTCACCTAATTTAGCATAAATTTCTTTGACGGAAATTTCCCAGGTTTTAGGTAATTGAAATATGGGATTAGCTGTATTGAAAATTTTGGTTTTGCTTTCTTCCGTTGCTTCGGGCAATGCTTGGAGAAAGATTCCCTTTGCATTCACATAGCCATCTTTAGGAATGAAAGAATCCATATAGGCATAGGTTGTGACTTGCTCGGATTCATTTAAATAATTGATAAAATTGGTTTCAAATGTATCTTCCACTAGATTCGAAAAAGATGTATAGGGATCGGCATCAATTTTCCATCGGATCACCTTTAGGATTCCCGTTCCCAAGATGAAATCATTTCGTATATCGCCTGGTTGAAATTCGCCCGGGTAGGCAACGCCTTTCATATGACCCAATCGATTGGAATAGGCAAGGACAGATTGTTTGAATTCGTCTTTCCATTGTATGCTAATTCGTTGGTCTCCCTTGACCATTCGCGCGAGAAAGAATGCTCCCATTAAACTCTTACTGAGAAAATTGATCATTCGGCTATCAAGGTTATGAATTCGAGAAATATGGGAACTGATCTCAGAGCAGTCTATTAGAGTGAATCGAAAGTTGGATTCGGGTAGTATTCCTGTGTAATATATATCAGACATTGTATAGTTATCATTCTGAAGATTTAAGACCTAATTTGCAAGAAGAAAATAGTATTCGAATTACAGGTCTCACCGAAGAAGCTTTAAAAGAAAACAAAGTAATTTAAAATCCTTGAAGATATAGTAGCTCTGTCAATATTGATTTTATGATATTTGGCACTGACTATTACCCGGAGCAATGGACTCCACAAGATTGGGAAGAAGACATTCGTTTGATGAAGGAAATGGGTCTTACCCAAGTCCGGCTTGCGGAATTCGCCTGGGCATTGATGGAGCCAAAACCCGGAAAATACGACTTCTCCTTTTTTAAAAAAATCATGGATCTCTGCCATTCCCATAATATGGGAGTGATCTTGGGCACACCCACTGCAACCTTTCCTCCTTGGCTGGTAAAAAAATATCCCGGTATGGTGCAAGTCTCTAAAGACGGAATCGTTAGAGTCATTGGAACCAGAAGACAAGCCTGTTTCGCATCTAATGATTATCTTAAGGCTTCGCAAAAAATTGTTGAAGCAATGAGCAAGGCACTCGGTAAACATCCCGCTTTGGTTGGTTGGCAGATTGACAACGAACCCGGTCACGAAGGCTCAGATCTCAGTTATTCACCTGCTGCTTTGTTAGGCTTTCGTAAATGGTTGCAGTCCAAATACAAAACAACCCAAAAGCTCAACCAAGCTTGGGGCTCAGTGTTCTGGGGAATCATGTACAACGATTGGTCGGAGATTCCACTTCCCGCCGCCCATGTGGCAAGTGGATTTAGCCCCTCCATGATTCAGGATTTTTACAGGTTCAATTCCGATATTTTGGTTTCCTTTGTAAATATGCAAACCAAGATTTTACGAAAGAATTCTTCCGGTATTCCCATAACGACCAATTTGTACCCTAGTCCATTTCTTCCTATTACAGATATGGCAGAATTATTCGAAGGTATTGACTATGTATCTTGGGACAACTATCCCGTCTGGGGACCTCAGCCGGAACCATTTCCCCATCCCTTGGTTGCGGCAACCTTGCAGTATTCACGAGGATTGAAAAACAAATCCTTCACAGTCATGGAAGAATTTAGCGGGCAACAAGGCCACGATACTGTGGGCTATCTTCCTCCTCCGGGACAAATTGGACTCTGGATGTGTCAGGCAATCGCTCATGGAGCGAGTCAAATTTTCTTCTTTCGATACCGAACTGCTTTGTTTGGTCAAGAGCAACTCTGCTATGGAATCTTGGATCATAGCAAGCAGATCACTCATAAATACAAAGAACTCCAAAAAACAATAGCCATGATACGGGAAGCGGCAGAGGATTTTGCCGAAGAGGATTATTCTGCCGACGTTGTGGTAGTATCCGATATTGACAATTCTCGAAATTACAAGCACCAGCCATTGAGTGAGGGACTAAAATTTTCACCGGTTGATTTTGCAAAAGTAGGCTATGATATTGAGATTGCCACTTGGTATGCCGGGGCAAGTGTCCTGAATGCAAGCACACATTTGCGACCATCAACCAAGGTCAATCTGAAAGATTACAAGGTATGTATACTTCCCCTTTATACGATGTTTGACGATGATTTCGTTGCTCAAGTGGAAGATTTTGTTCGTTCAGGTGGGGTCTTGGTTCTGGGATACCGTGCCGGGATTATGGATAAGAATCATTGGATGATCCCGGAGCGCACTCCCGGCAAATTCAAAGAAATGGCTGGTGTGGAGGTGGAGAGATTTGACAGTGTGGGAACCGGTTCTGTGAAGATCAAATTCCGGATCCTCCCCGGCAAATGCGGAAAGTTCTGCGAACTCTTGGAACCAACCACAGCAAAACCCATTGCATGGTACAATGATTCCAAAAAATTCTACAAAGGAACACCGGTCGTGACTGTCAACCAATTTGGAACGGGCAAGGTGTACTATGTGGGGGCCTCTCTCACTCCGGAGAGTTTTGTTTTGCTGTATCGCAGGATCTTTCGAGAGTCAAATGTGGACTTCCGATTCCTGGGTGCCCATGTGGAAAAGATCCAACGAAAAGGAAAAAACAAGAACTATACAATCTATATGAATCACAGAAACAAAGCAAGCTGGTGTTTAGATGGTGGTGTTATGCGATTGAAGCCCTATGAGGTGAGAGTTGTAAACACTCAAGGTTGAGCCTCAGCACCAATTGCTTCGAAATGTAGTGCTGGGTGAGGGCTGATCGTAAAAAAAAGAGTATACTTTTCTTCAGTAAGGATATATCATTTTACTTTATGAGAACTTTGTATGCTCTAATATTTTTTATATGCTTTTTGCCTCTATTCGTTTCCTGTGTTACTATCAGCCCGGTTGCCTATGATCCACCACCGGCTCCGCCCATGGAAGGGGTTTTGGAGCCAAATGACAAATTGAAACAAGCCGAATTGGTTGCTCGTGGGAAAATATTCGGACCGGAAGGTTTGGATATTTCGAAAGAAGGAGATTTATATGTTGCCTCCGGTGATGGGAATATATATAAAATTCCCAAGGATTCCGATGATCCGGAATTCTTTGTGAGAACAGGGGGGCGACCCTTGGGTATACAATTCGATGCAAGCGGGAATTTAATTGTTTGCGATGCCTACTTTGGTCTGCTTGCCGTATCCAAGGACAAGGAAATTAGCGTGCTCACTACAGGCTCGGATGGATTGGAATTTCGCTTCACCGATGATCTGGACATTGCCCAAGACGGGAAAATCTACTTCTCCGATGCAAGTTACAAATACAAGCAACCGGAGTATTTATACGATCTATTGGAATCCAAGCCTCATGGAAGGTTATTGGTTTACGATCCAAAAGCAAAAACCACCAAGACACTGCTAAAGGATCTCTATTTCGCAAATGGTGTTGCCTTATCCAAAAATGAAGATTTTGTTCTTGTAAATGAAACCTACAGATATCGCATAACAAAGTATTGGTTGAAAGGAAAAAATGCCGGTAAAAAGGAAATCTTTTTGGGCAATCTGCCCGGATTTCCGGACAATATCACCCGTTCTAAGTCGGGAGATTTTTATCTTGCTCTTTTCACGGTTCGGAATGAAAGAATGGACAATATGCATCCTTCCCCCTTTCGGAAAAAAATGGTGAGTCTATTGCCCAAGATGTTCTGGCCCAAACCACAACCCTATGGATTTGTCTTGAAAATATCAGATCAGGGAGAAATCCTAGAATCTTACCAGGATCCAACAGGTATGCATTTGAAAGAAATTACTCATGCTCAAGAGCAGGATGGGTTTTTGTATCTGGGCAGTTTGTACAATGATCGGGTGGGAAAGTTTAAATTGGAATCCGGAGGAGAAACCAAAAATGATTAATGAGTTTTTTGAATCTTTAGAACCAATGCAGAGAGCCTATTGGATCATATCTATCCCGGTGACTTTGGTATTTGCCCTCCAGATGATAATGAATCTATTCGGATCGGAGGATGGTGTGGACTCGGAGATCTCGGGAGAAACGGAATCCAAAGGCTTGATGGGTTATCTATCCTTACAGAATCTGCTTCACTTTTTGGTTGGCTTTAGTTGGTCAGGAATAGCATTCTACTCTTTATTGGATGAGACTTATTATACTATCATAATATCTATTGCAACGGGAATTTTATTTGTCATTATTTTCTATTATATTAGTTTTGGTCTGAGTGCTCTTTCTGAGGATAATAGTTTCCGAATTCAGGATATTTTGGGAAGCAATGCAGAGGTGTATTTGACCATACCCGGACATATGGAAGGAGTCGGCAAGGTTCTAGTAAGCCATAATGGCTCAGTCCATGAATTGAATGCCGGCACAGAAGGTGACCTAATTCCTACGGGAAGTTTGGTTGTGATAAAAGAATTGAAAAATGAGAATTTATTAATCGTAGAATCATTATAAATAGGAAATATTATGGAAAACGTTTTATATTTAATTACCGGACTTGCTCTTGTTATATTTTTTACAATATATGCTCTATTAAAAAGATACAAAAGATGTCCATCCGACAGAATTCTCGTAATCTATGGTCGAACCGGTGGCTCTACCGCTAGATGTATCCATGGTGGTGGTGCTTTTATTTGGCCGGTCATTCAGGACTATGCATTTTTGGATCTTCGCCCTATTTCGATTGAAGCCAATCTTACCAATGCGTTGAGTAGGCAAAATATTCGAGTCGATGTGCCTTGTCGGTTTACGATTGCGATCTCTACCGATTCAGACAGTATGAGCACGGCAGCGGAAAGGCTTCTTGGCTTATCACCTGATCAGATTCAGGAATTAGCTAAAGATATTTTGTTCGGACAATTGAGGCTAGTGATTGCTACGATGACAATTGAAGAAATCAATTCGGATCGTGATAAATTCTTGGATAATATATCCAAAAACGTGGATAGTGAACTTAAAAAAATCGGATTGAAACTGATTAACGTAAATGTAACTGACATTAGAGATGAGTCCGGCTATATTGAAGCATTAGGAAAGGAAGCGGCAGCAAAGGCAATCAACGAAGCTAAGATCAGTGTTGCAGAGCAAGAAAAAATTGGAGAAACCGGGAAGGCTCTTGCGGATAGAGAAAAAGATACTCAGATCGCCGAAACCCATAGAGACCGTGATGTAAAAATTGCCATCACTCAAAAAGATCGAGAAGTTAGCATAGCGTCTGCGGCTAAGGATGAAGCTATAGGTAGAGCAGAGGCAGAAAGAGATACAAGGATCAAAACATCCGAAGCCAATGCTCTAGCAATCAAAGGTGAAAACGAAGCCAAAATCTCCATTGCCAATACGGATGCCCTTCGTCGGGAAAAAGAGGCGGAGTCTTTGAGGGTGGCAATCACAGCAGAAAAAGTCCAACAAGCAAGGGCTTTAGAAGAAGCATACCAAGCAGAAAAAAGTGCTGAATTGGCTCGTTCCGAAAGGGAAAGATCCACGCAAATTGCAAATATTGTGATTCCTGCCGAAATCGCCAAACAAAAAGCAATCATTGAAGCGCAAGCTGAGGCGGAACGTCTCCGAGAAAATGCCAAAGGGGAAGCAGATGCCATCTATTCTAAAATGGAAGCGGAAGCAAAAGGTCTATATGAAATCCTCACCAAGCAAGCAGAAGGTTACAAGGAAGTGGTCGGAGCGGCAGGAGGTGACCCTTCGAAAGCATTCCAACTCCTATTAATCGAAAAGCTACCTGAGCTGGTAAGAACCCAAGTTGAGGCTGTTAAGAATATTAAAATCGATAAAGTAACTGTTTGGGACTCTGGCAATGATTCCGGCAACAGTTCCACTGCTAATTTCATCTCCGGTATGATGAAGTCAGTTCCACCTTTGAATGATCTTTTCAATATGGCAGGGTTGGATCTCCCCAGTTATCTCAAGGATTCCACACCAAAGGTCAGTGGAAGTGAGAGCGAAAAGGAAAAGCAGCAGAGCAAAGTTAAACCATCTCAGCCTGAGGTTAAATAACAAAGAAAAAATAAATGACAACTCTATGACTTCCGGTAAATTATGAAAATTATGAAATCATTTTTTTCCATTTACATTTTTCCGGCGATTGGTCTTCTATTTTTTGCCCATTATAATACTTTGTTCGCTCAAGGTGAAATTAAAACTTTGAGTTGGGATTATGTCCACGTCGAAGCGGTGATAAAAAACAACGGGAGAATGGAAGTTCGAGAAACTCTTGGGATTCGTTTTACCGGAGATTGGAATGGTTCCTATCGTTACTTTGATACAGGATGGGGCGAGGGAATTCGGTTATTGTCTGTTGAAAGGCAAGATTTGGCAGGCAACTGGTATGATTTAAAACAAGGATCCATAGATGATTTGGATGAATATATTTTTGACAAGGCAACGGGTATGGTCAAGTGGAGATCTCGAAATTTTGATGATCCGCCTTTTCAGAATGATTTAATTGTATACCGAATCACTGTAGAATATCAAGGACTATTTAGCCGTGGGATATCAAAGGAATACAATTTGAATCACGATTTTTCTTTTTCAGATCGAGAGGGACAGATTGGAGAGATGAGCGTTACAATTAGTTGGGAGGATCAATGGGAGGAAAGAACGGGCAATCCCAGTCCTCAGTTGTATGAGGCTACTCGGAGCTTGCAACCCGGTGAAGGTTTAGTTATCAAAGTTCCACTGAAATTCATTGGTGACAATTCCCAATTTTCCAATTCACCATGGTTGATCTTATTCGGAAGGATAGGCATTTGGGTTTTGCTATTAGGCATTCTAGGTTTGGTTCAATATCTACTCTATCTTTTAGCACGAAAGAAAGGTGTTTTCGTTGAACCCGAAAAGATACAGGATTACAAAAGATGCGATGAACTTCTAGGAGATTGGAAACCCGAAGAGATCGCTATATTAGCAGAGACAGATGTTGTATCAACATGGATCACCCGACTGGTTGCCTCTGGAGATTTGAGGACAGGTAAAGATGAAAGTGGCAATTTCTTTTTGGAAAAGTTGTCATCAGATATTGCCTTTTCCGAAGAAGATAAAAAAATCATTCCCAAGATATTTGTAAATGGGAGAAACAAAGTCACAGCGAGCGATATAAAGGAATATTATAAGACGAAAAAAGAATCTTTCAATCTGTCCTCTGAAGTGCAAAAAAATTATAAAGAAAGATTGAAAGATCGAGGATTATTAAAGCACAGTACAGGTCTTTGGCGTGTTATAGAATTTGTATCAAGTAAAGTTTTAGAAAAGCCAGGATTTTTATTTCTCGGTTTTATAGTGTTTGCAATAGTATATATGTTCTTTGGAGAGCCAGTTTTAAATAAATATGGCGTAACGACAGAAAGGTTTCTGCCATCTTTGTTTCTCACAGTTTTTTTTACAATAGTTGCCATTGCCATTACTGACGATCATTATGGTTTGGAGGATCTAAAGCATCATAGAAAAAAATATGTTTTTGATAAATTTATTTTTTCTTTAATTCCATCCACTGTATTTTTATTTTTCTACATCTGGCAGATACCAATGGAAATTGAAATGCTATTTGTTGTTTTTGGATTTGCCTTTTTGCTTTCGTTGCAACACTTAATAAGATACAGTCCAATTACGTTTTTACTGCAAATTCAGACAGGGTTAGGTATTCTTGCCGTTCAGAAATTTCTGGAAGATAAACTTTTGGATGAAGATGAATGTGATATACCGGTTGGATATTGTTCTTTCATTCCTGCTTTGGATTTAACGGAAAGTGTTGAATACCGAATCGATGATATGAAAAAAACAGATTGTCTGCATCTAATTCCGGAAAACATAGAGCGGTTGTCAAATGTTCAAAACTGGGATCGATCGCGTATACATTCTTCCTCATACCGACTCTCATCGACTAACTTTACAGCTGCAGGTATTGCTGCAACAACAGGATTGATTGGAGCAGGCGGTGCATTCGGTGGAGCGGGTGCCTCATCTGCTTGGTCCAATGTTTCTAATTTTGCCTCGAGCTCCAACTATGTAGTACCTTCATCCTCTTCCGGTGGAGGTGGTGGATCTTCCGGAGGTGGTGGAGGTGGAGGATGGTGATATGTTTTTAGATGATAAGAAATTTGGATTCTGCTTCAAGTAGAAAAACTTCTAAAAATCCAGGTCGATTAAAATTAAAGTTAAATCATCTTCCAAGTCCTTGGTTTCAGTCCAACGGAATATATCTTCTTTAACGTATGCCATTGCCTTGTCTGTTTCCCATGTTTTGGTTTTCTTCAGAATTTCAATAAATCTTTCTGTTGAGTAGAGTTCTCCTTGGGGATTTCTCGCTTCGATAATTCCATCCGTATAGAGTGCCACCCTTTTGGCACCGAATAAAGGAAGTTCTTCGACTTCAAATTTTGCATTTTCAAACCATCCAATCATCATTCCTTTCGGAGTGGACTGGTAAGATTCTTCCGAATTCTTATCAAGGAAGAGCATGGGAGGATGGCCTGCTCTTGCATGGAAAAGTTTTCTTTCTTTTAAGTCGAATTCTATATAGCTTGCTGTAATAAATGATTTTTTTGTTTTTCCAAATAGTGTTCGGTTGATATTCGTTAGGAGCTCACCCGGATTGTTGGACTTTTCAAATTGTATTGAAGCAGCTATTTTAAACATAGATGCAACCAGTGCGGCAGGAACTCCGTGACCCGACACGTCAGCTATAATCACACCAATACGTTGATCATTTATTAAATGGAAATCGAAGAAGTCACCACCTACCTGTTCCATAGGTGTATAATCGTAAGCAAAATGTATACCGGGAAGCTGCGGTGGCATCTCAGGAAGAATGGAAGTCTGTAAGCTTTTCGCAATCTTCATCTCATTTTGGTAAGACAGATATTTGGTTTGCTCTTGTGTAGCTTGTTTGATTGTGAGTAAATTTCTGACTCGAGTCATCAACTCACGTTTGTCAAATGGCTTGGATAGATAATCGTTGGCTCCGGCTTCGAGACCAATTACTACATCTTGTATCTGGTTTTTAGTAATGATGAGTAAAATTGGTAACTCTTGGAGTTTGTACTTTTCTCGCAATTTAGCACAGACTTCATAACCATTCATCACGGGCATCATGACATCTAAGATGACTAAATCGGGAGTTTGTTCATTTTCAATAATTCGTATTGCTTCTGGGCCGCTTCCCGCTTCAAGAATAATATAGTTTTCTTTACTTAATTGATTCTTTAGAACTTGTCGATTTATTGGTTCATCGTCGACAACTAGAATGCGAAGAGAATTAAGATCTTCAATTCTTGGAACCTTCTCAGTGACTGTTTCCACTTCCATTGATAAAGTTTCCAACATTTCCGGTAAGTTTTCTGAACTAAATTCATTTGGTAATCCGGAAAAATCAGGAATAAAAATTGAGGACTCTTTTGCCACCGGTAATGTGAAATAAAATCGAGATCCTTTTCCCAATGACGATTCGACACCAATTTTACCGTTATGCAATTCGATTAATTGTTTGGATATGGCAAGACCCATCCCGGATACTTTATCGTGATTGGAATTTACGGAACCAATCTGGTCAAAAGTTAAAAACAATTGATCAAGCTTTTCTGTTGGTATTCCAATACCGGTATCTTCAATACTTATCTCCAAAAATGACATCTTGCTCTCGATTGAAATTGTTATAGTTCCTGACTGAGTGAATTTAAGTGCATTGCCAAAAATATTATATAAAATTTGTTGAATTCTATCTTCATCTCCTAGAACAGGTGGAAGTGATTTTGGAAAGTTACAAATGACTTCAATGCCTTTGGATGTATACAAAGGCTTAGTTGTTGTTAGTATAATTTTTATTAACGAAGTGATATCTGTCGGTTTAAAATTTAGCTCGATATCGTTGTTTTTCATTCTGGAAAAATCCAAGATATCATTTACCAGACTTGATAATCTCGTGCCGCTCGATACTACCATAGAGAGATTTTTTATTTGATTTTCATTTAAATTTCCGGTGGCACCATCTATCATAGACTGGGCGATGCCAATGATTCCACTTAGAGGTGATCTCAATTCGTTGGATGTATTGATAAGAAATTCATCCTTCATTTTATCTAAAGAGACTAATCTATCAGAATATAATTCTGCTTTGTGAAATGCCTTGGAAAATTTCATAGAAAGTATAAATGATTGTGAAAAGATGAAGATGAATAATCCAATAGAAATCATTTGGAATGTTTGAACAATTAGCATTGAAAATAAAATATCATTAATTGTAGTTAATATTACGGGGATTAAACCAATTATAAAAACAAAAGCACCTTCTCTACGATCAATCAATGCCCTAATAACACCGTAGAGTCCAAATAGAATTATAGAAATTGTTATTATATGAAAGTATTTATTTACGTCAGGGTAAATCGTGGCAGGCAATACCAAAATCATTACAGAAAAAAGAACAGTAGCAAAAAAGAAAAATCGAATAATATTTTTATGAATGTAGCCTGTATATATAGAATTTATGAAAAGAAGGAAAAATATAGGAGGAAAATAATATGCATTGTATTCTAAATTCATACCAATTTCCCATGGAATATCAGGAAATAAAATTAATAAAAACCTTTCACCAACAGTAAGTATTCTGAGTGTTATCGCCAAACAAAATAGAGAGAAATACAAGGCTGTCTTTTCGGATTTGCGAAGCAAAAACAATCCGAGATGGTAAATGCCCATGATCAATATTGCACCGGCTAGAAAAAGTTCAGATGAAATAGCTGTTAAGTATTCAAATCGTATTTCTTTCCAGTCCCCTAGAATAATCTCTTCCCAAGCTCCACCTTTGAAATGAGAGTAATTGGAAATATGAATAAGAAATTCATTTTCTCCTTCCATGACTTCAATTGGTTCGAGGGAGAGGTAATATTGAGGTTTATGCAAATTTGGATCATCGGAAACATTACCGGCTTGCGCAATTAAATTTCCATTCCAATATGCACGATATGCTGTTGCTAAATCCGGAATTTTAATACCGGCTTGAAATGATTTTGGCGAGAGTATCCTTAAGCGATAACTGGCAAATCCTTGTCCACTTTCATTTTCATTCCATATACCCGGTACTTTCCAGAAAGTTTGAATAGCTGTAGATTGTTCAGTGATAGATTTGGGTTCAATAAATTGTTTCCAATAGAACTCCCAATTTCCGGTAAGCGAGATAACTTTCCCTTCTATGGGATTCAGTTTTAAATCCAGAACACCATTTTGAATGTTTTCTTCTGCTAAAAGGGATTGAAAGCCTGTAAGGGAAAGGAGGCATATTAAAGTCCAGGGCTTCCAATTGATCATTTGAAGTCAATTTTAGCAGGAATAGTGGAAAATCTAGCTAAATTTTTCGGATAAAAACTTAAATCATGTCATTTCAAATCTTTACAAAGTTGATAGAAGTGTCTGGAGCGGAAAAATATTAGAAATAATCCATTTGTAGAAGAAAATGATGAAGAAAACGCTATAAATTGCAACAATTGCCATATTTTTGGCTTTCTGTCCCGGTTTATAGGAGGGTCAAAATCTTGTCCGAACCTTTCTTATCGATAAATACGGAGAAGGCAAATTACTAAATTTAATTGGTAAATATACAGGGTTTGAGAGATTCATTGATTATTCTCCAATCTTGTATCAACTCACTCATTTCTTGAATTAAAAAGGGCTCAGATATTTCATTAGAGCTAAATGATCTCAGTTTAAGTTCAATCATTTTCGGATTATGCCTCACATTAGCCGAAACCTGAGAAAATCTTCCCGATAGTTTATGAACAATTTCAGCTAACTCAAAATATTTACAATTTTCCAATAGCTCATCTACTAATTTTAAATCTATTATATTTTGTGAATAAAATAAATTCAAATTCTCTTTAATTAATTCCGGATCATTCATTGCCATTTTTTTAAAATGATCCAAGTTAAAACTTGGAAAAAAAAGTTCTTTTGAGTTAGGTATTTCACTAGTGGATTGAATGATTAATTCTAAATTTGAGTCTATTTTGAGTTTTATATTAGAATCAATACTTTGTGAGAATTCAGATGATTTTGAAATTGTTAAATTATTTGTTTCTATGGAAAGAATTTCCATTATTTTTAAAATCAATTCATCACGAGTAAATGGTTTCAGTAAAACTGCATCTAGATATATATCGAAATTACTATTTTCTTCTTCAAAGAATATATTTGCGGTAACACCTAAAGTTTTAGGAGCTTGAATGCCTTCGGTTTTTAATTTTTCCAAGAGTTCCAATCCTGTTATCTGAGGCATTTTTATATCGGTAATAAATAAGTCATAATTGTGGTTTGATGAGAGTAATTCTAATGCCTTGTAAGGATCCATCTCCTTCGTTACATCTGCACCATAGGAAAATAGTATATCCCCATAAAGCTTAGAAATGAATTCATCATCATCCAAAGTAAGGACTTTATATCCTTCTAGGATTTTCTTATCAATATCACAGTTTTCCGTAAAACGTATATCATCGATTTTTTTTGTTGGGGCTGTAATTTGTAATTTAAACTCAGAACCTTCTCCAACTTTACTTGTTAGCTGAATGGTTCCTCCCATTTCCTGCATGATTTTTTTGACAATCCCCAAACCTAGACCAATGCCCTTAAGTTTGTCTTTATCTGAACCGGATTGTATGAATTCTTTAAATATCTTTTCTTGATCATCGTCTTTTATTCCTATACCGGAATCGACAACTGAGATAGACAACTCTATTGTATTCTCATCCAAGTTTTTGATTTGGGCATCAATTCTTACAAAGCCATTCGGAGTAAATTTTATTGCATTATGAACTAAATTGAATAATACTTGTTTAATTCTATTTGGATCTATTTCGATAAACAAATTCTCTCCGGGAAGATTAAATTCTGCAGATAACCCGGCATTTTCAATCAAATCCTTAAAGCCTAATTTAAGTTCATTGAGAAGTGAAGTGATATTCACTACTTCCGGTTTGATTTCGATCTTTCCTTCTTCGATCTTTGCCAGATCGAAGATTTCATTTACGATGTTTAAAAGATACTTGGATGAAGAATAGATTGCTTGTTTGTAATCCGTTTTGTGGTCTAACAATTCCGTGAAACCCAGAATTGAAGTAAGTGGGGTGCGGAGTTCGTGACTCATTGTACTCAAAAAGCGTTGTTTTTCTCGTGCCTTTCTAAGTGCCTTTTTTTCACTCGCTCTTAGGAGTTTTTGGTAGTACCTATTGCGTTCAATATCCTTGAATAAAAAGAAAAGCAGTGCGAGAGAACTTAGTCCAAATGCAGTAATAATGAAAATTAAAATCTTATTGAATCTCTTGGAAGCATTATAGGTCGAAATTGTGGTCTCTCTTAATTTCTGGTCTTCTTCCCTTTGAATTTTGTGAAAAATGGATTCGAGCTTGTTTATCAAAGCAACATTGGAATTGAAAATTTGTTTTTCCTTGCTTCTGATTTTTATTGCTTTGATCTGTTCTTGGTAAAGAACCTTGTTTACTTCATTTTTAATATAGTCAACTTTCTTGGAAAAGAACAAATTGTCTATATCACTTGATAATAGAGCTTCCTTTTTCACATTGGAAACTTTTTCAGTTATGTTAGTTTTTGGCTTTTCAGGTTCTTTGGAAGAGAAGAGATTTCCTAACAAACCTTGGTTATCTTGAGGAGGTTTCTGTGCTTCTTTGAGTGCTGTATCTTTTTCTATAATTTTAATGATCTCATTTTTTACTTTTTCTTCGACATAGCCTGCATCTTTTAGATCATTGATTGTAATTTTCTTCAGAATTTCTTCTTCTACTCTCTCGTAAAAATCATCCTGATATTGCTTATTCAAATATCGAATTTCTCTATGAGCTTTGGTTATGGAGTCAAGAATCTCTGGAATGGAATCAAGTGCCTCTATCGATTCTACTTCATCTTCCGAATAAAGTTCTCTTAATAAAGATATAGTTTCTCTGATATTACCAATGATCTCATCGTGCTCTTTCGAATAGAGAAGTGAATTGGGAGATTCAAAATATAAATTGGTAAATTTAGTAAGACTTGTATTGATTTCTTTAATATATGCAGATTTTTTATTTGGTAAGGTTAGAGATTCAATTTTCTCTGTGAGTCTCTGAGAGCTGTAGTAAGAGAATGCCGCAAGTCCCAATATACCAATTGTGAAAATCAAATATATTAGAAATATTTTATCTCTTACCGAATTCAAAACATTTATCTTTGCATCATCTGCAACAATTCATCAGGGTCGAAAGGTTTTTTCAAAAAGCCAATTGCTCCCAATGATTTACCTTTTTCCGATAAACCATCATCATCGTAGCGACTCATTAAAATGATATTTGTATCAGGTGAAATTTCTTGGATTTTAGGAATCAACTCAATCCCATTGATGTCCGGTAATCTATAATCCAATACAATTAGATCGACTTCGGTATTTTGCAAAATTTCCAATGCTTGGTTTGCTGATTGAGCATCCGAGGAATGATATCCATTTTTCTCAAGGAATTTTGTCAATATTTTGCAAAATACCAAATCATCTTCTACGATTAATATGCTTTGAAAGTTACTCATAATATTGCGTCTTCCTTAGAATCGTATATTTTTTTCGCCTGACTGTCAATGGCAAAAACTGCCATACAGGTTTGTAAGAATCCTTGGATCAACTCATCTACTCCTAGGCCCAATCTTCCAAAATTTCGTATATCAAAAATCATCAATCGGGCATCATCATATTCCCAGCCTTGGTCACTTTTTACAGAAAGGTTGGTTCCATATAAATCCCAACTGCTTAAATTATCCGGAAGTGGTTGGTTGAGAGGATACCGAGAAATTCGAGAATAGCCGGCTAACGGTCTTAGTCCGGCTGAGGTGGCATGAACCATCATGCGAACATCGAAGGCGAAGATTCGATTCTTTAAATCGGGTAGAGTTCCTATGTGATAGTGGTGTAAATTTTTTGTGTCATCTTGTCGATTGCTAAATATCAATTCTTGCAGTAAATATTTTCTTTCCGGATCTTTAGCGAGAATGGGTAGGGTGTGTTCCAATTCTTTTTTAGTTGTGATGGTATAAACTCCTTGCCCTGCATTGCTATCCGGTAGTTTGATTACCAAGTTTCCATTCAGTTTTTCATAGTAAGATTCTATTTCGGAAAAAGAAACATTGGGATATGTTCTTGGATATTTGATTTTGAGACCGGATTGTGAATGTTTCTGATTAAATTCCTCATAGGCATAGAATGCTTTCTCTTTGTTTCTTCCACCTGCAAGACATGCCTGAATCGGATTGAGAAGAAGGGTTTTATTATTCGGAGGAATTCTATTCCAAGGCTCTTGTGTTACATATCGAAATGCCGCTCTAAGTGGAATGGTTTCATTTTCTGAAATTTTAACATGAAATTGGTCATTTATAATAACTATGGAAGGTTCGGAATCTTTATTATTAAACTGAGCTAGGTAGACATTTTCTCGAAAGCAATCTGCTATTGCCGCCGCATAACCAATATTTTCCATTGGATTTTTATCATATATTACGGCTAGTGCTCCTTCTGCCTTATGGGCATGAACCATGGGTTGGAATGTTTGTTCGATGAGTCTTTTGTATCCCCCTTGTTCAATGTTCTGATCGATCAAAGGCATGGATTTCTGACCGGAAGGACATGAATTGGTTTCAATTAATGTTAGATGACGATTGCCGGTAGAATCCGATACATGCATGAGGTCAGAACCTGCCCAGCGAAAGTACTTAGGCTGGTAGGTAAGTATGGATTGAATGGTTTTTCTGTCGATATTAGGTTGGATGCGGATGTATCTTTCAATCATCTGCTCGTGACTTAGATTGAGAAAATAAGAAACGAGAGGATGTATATTGGAATTGAGAACTCTGGGATACCAATGATCCGATGGTTCAAAATCCCCCGGCTCTACTAAGTGAACATTTTTAAATACTGATAATTTCATATTTGAATCAAAAACTCCATAATTTCCTCGCCAAGCACTCTATTCTTCCAGAGGATAATAACTCCACTGATGATCATAGAGAGAACAACGATATAGCGAAATTTAGCTTCGGATAGTAACATTAGGTACTTTTTACCCCAATAATTCCCGATAACCGAAGCTACTCCTAGAAGAATGCCATATTTCGCTATCTCCCAATCTATAAATCCCATAGAACCGTAGCTAATGATTTTTGTTACATGCAAAACCACAGCATTTGCCGATCTAGTGCCAATCAGTCCTTCTTTGGGAATTCCATATTTTAAATATGCCGAATTCATCAGAGGACCAACCCCACCTATTAGACCGGATAGAAAAGATATGATGAAACCAATTGGAGCAAAATACCATGCTTTCCAGGATGTTTTCGGTTTTTCTAATTCATCTAATGAATCTGATTTATCCAATGAAACATCATTTGAATTATGATCCAACTCCGAGTCGGGATCTTTGTTGGTTTGATTTGTTTTTTTACCTTTGAGTTGATAAACTGTAGAGATTAAGAATATACCAATGATGATCTGAAGATATTCCGATGAAAGATAGGCATACAATAGTGATCCGAGTATGGATCCCAATATTGTGGAAGGAAAGAGCCAGCGAAATAATTTCCAATCAATATGTTCCCAAAAATAATAAACACGAGAAGAACTGCTCATGGAAATTCCAATCGTCATGATGGGTGCTATGGATTTTGTTCCCACTGCAAAGCCAATGAGAGGCATGAGGAGAAGACTTGCTCCTCCGCCACTCAATGTGGATAGGATTGCAATGATGAATCCACCAACTATGAGTATGATTAATGGAAGCAATTATTTGCCGTAAATAGTCCCCGGGAAATTATCCGGTGCTCGAACACGATAGTGAAGTCTCGTCTTCTTTTTGGATCGTGCCGGAATAGATAGTTCCCATTTTAATATGCCTTTTCTTTCTTCTTTGTATCCCGCGGTAGTATCTCCAAGAATATCCACTTTAATTTCAGAAACTTCGGACACAGGAATCCTATCGTAAATGATTACTTTTCTTGTTTCATCTGATTGATTATTTACTTCCACATTGGTATCTGTATGGAAGAATTGTCCGGATCTTAAGGCTCCGCTTTCTTCGCGAAATGTTTTGATCTCTCGGTTAACCTGTATGACTTCATCTACACCGAAGCCTAAGGTAAACTCTTGACCGGCGGGAGTATAGTTTATATTAGATGTTCCTATGAATCCACCATTGCGAAAGAGATTTACATTGCCGGGTAACAAGGGAAAACTGCGAGAATTTTTTGAACTGATTGCATGGTAAGAAACCAATTGAATACTAGGATAGATCTTGTATAAACTGTCAGTTATCTTTTCATTGAATTCCGCAATGGTTACCTTCTGAGTTCTTTTTTCCGTAGGGATGGTAACTTTTTTTGGGATTCTAAATTGTAAGCTCTCACC
>JAFIGA010000016.1 GCA_020831715.1 Leptospira sp.
TAAAAAAATTAGACCGCGGGTGAAGAAGGGATAGACACGGATAAGAAAAGAGAAGAAGTTAACAAGATGTTTGCTCACTAGCAAGGCTCGCAAACAGCAGGTTCACGGGTGTAAAATTAGAAAGGGTATTGTCCTGATTAAAGCTAATTTATTTTTCACCAGCCAAAAGTAAATTTTCGATATCTCATAAACCACAAGGAGGGAACTCTCTGTGGCGACTCTTTGCGCATCCAAGCAGGCAATCTGACGGGAAAAAGTGTTAGCGACGTTTCCCTACTTTCCAGCCTTGCGCATCTCCTCATCCATCCCAAAGATTTTCTCGGGGATCCGGATTTCCCGTTTTCGGTAGAGTTTTTTGTAGTCTTTTTTGTAGAGGTCGTGACAGGTTTTGCAGGATTTTTCGGGCTTGCCTTCGGCAATGGACTGATCAACAATTTTTTTCCAATCGGTTCTCTGCTCCTCGATAGTGAGAGCCGGGAATTCCGGGAGGAGACGATTCAGATAGGTTCTGTCTCCTGTTTTCTTAAAGTGCTTCATAGCTTCTTTGGTGTAGTCTTCCATGAAATCATGCAGATTTGTTGTCGCTGATGCCTTTTTGCCGGCTATAATTGTGCCTGATAGTAGGATAAAAAGTAGGGAAATCAATAGTTTCTTCATAATTCTCAAAATTAGACCACAATTACTTCCTTGACGGGAAACCCCTATCGATTATTTTGGCAGTGCACAATAAAAAAGTTGGAGCATGAAATGAAAAATTTGAAAAAAACACTAATATTTGGTACACTTATTGCTATGGCAGGCTTTTGGTCTTACAACACCTTTGCACTGCCCAAAGGCGAATTTACTTATCTAGACAATGAATATATTCACAGCTTTCAGAATAGAGACGGACTTTGGGTAATCCCTAGTAGAGCTAGAAAATCTCCCGAAGCCCTAATGGAAGCTTTTGGATCGGACAAAGAAGAATTTTTAGCACTGAATCAATTGAAAGCAGGGAAAAATATTCCACGAAATACTCCCCTTTTCTTTCCATACAGCGAAACCATTCTCCAGGAATTGGAAAAAGAGGGTAAGAGCCGCGAAGCTGTTCTCTCTGAACCGGACAAAATGGTCTGGCCTGTGATTGTGGACAGATATTCTAGAATTACTTCTAGGATTGGCAGAAGATGGAATAAGTTTCATACAGGAATTGACATAGCATGTCGTCGAGGAAGCATTATTGTAGCCGCCGCCGATGGTGAAGTGGAAATTTCAGGTTGGATGGGTCATTATGGAAAGGTAGTCAAAATCTACCACCCACATGTCAGCCACACAGAAACTATCTATGCGCACAATACTCATCTTCTTGTAAACAAGGGCGACAAGGTAAAGAAAGGACAGATCATAGCCTTCTCCGGAACTACAGGAAAGTCTACCGGTCCACACCTTCACTTTGAAGTTAGATACCAAAATATATTTTTGAACCCAGAGCATTTTCTTCCGGAATTTCCGGATACTATCAATACTGTAGCCAAGTTGGACTAGTATTTGAAAGAATGGTCACCTCAGCTCCAACTAAGATGGGAGGCTCTTCTCGAGGAGCCACCCGGTCTTATTTGTTTGGATTTTGACAATAGCTTTATTCGCGGAGATTTCGGTGAGCAGGTTATGGAATATCTGCTACGAAATAACTTCCCGAAGAACATGGAACCATCACTTTACGAAACTCTCTTTCGAGATCCTAAAGAAGCAATAAGCATCCACAGTAATTTTCAAGGAACCGTGTGGAGAGATTTCGTATTCCAAGAATACAATCATATTCGAGAGACTCAAGGATTAGGGCCAAGCTATAGATGGTCTTCTTTCATCTTCAGTGGATGGACAGAACAGAAATTCAGAGATTTGTCCCGTAAAATTTGGTTGGATAATTTAGAAGCATACAATAAAAACCCGGACTTATATAAAAACTATCCTTTGCATGCAGAGATGAAGGTTCATCCCAGAGAACCCTTGCTAGAACTAGTTAAGAAATTTCAAAATAAAAAATGGAATGTAAAAATTGTAACCGCAAGCCCGCAGTGGGCTGTAGAAGAAGCAACTCCCGAATTGGGACTGACTCGTTCCGATGTATTGGGAATGATTTTAAAAATGAATGGCGATCTCACCACTCACGAAATTATTGAGCCCTATCCTTATGGTGAGGGCAAGGTAGAATCAATTCAAAAGCATATTGGACTAAAATGTGACATTTCGTTCGGAGACACAATCAATGATTATCCCATGCTTCTCTCGGCTAAAAGGCAAGCTGTACTTTTTGAACGAGGATATACTGAATTGAATCTTGCCGCTGGGGAAAATGGGATTGCTGTCCATCCATGGATATAATTTAGTTATAAACAAAGCTTGCTTGTATGAAGACAACTGAAGTATACATAATATCTCTACCGATTGGAAACGATGAAGATATCAGCCATCGGGCAAAAGCTCTACTCCAATCCGCTGAAATTCTCATTGGAGAAGAAAGCAAATTCCTATCTTCCTTCTTAAAACGAATAGGAATTCCTCGCAAATTCCAATTGTTCAATGAACACAGCACTCCCGAAGATCTAACAGAACTGATCCATGCTATGAAATCTGTGGAAACGGTGGCTATCGTTTCCGATGCCGGGCTTCCCAATCTGGAAGACCCCGGTCGCAAATTGATACCGGCACTTTTGGATAGTCGTGATTTCCATCTGAATTTTGTCCCGGGAGCCTCTTGCTTGGATGCGGGCTTGGCACTTGCCGGATTTTCCACCCGACCATTTTTATTTCTGGGACTGGTACCACGAGATTCGGATGAAAGAAAAAGAGAACTCAATAAATATCTAAATTTAGGAATGACTCTGGTAATTCTCGAAACTCCTTACCGATATAAAAAACTATTGGAAGATATTTCTCAGGTTTTGGGGAAAAACAACCCCAGGCGAGTTTTCTTGGGACTAAATCTTACCCATCCGACTGAGGAATTTCAATTTAGGGGCAAAATTTCAGATCTTTTGAAAAATATGGACTCTCTGCCCAAGGCACCCCCCATCATTTTGATTGAGTCAAAATAATAGAATTTCCTTGCTATTTTATTCGTTATATTGGATATTGATATCATGGAAAGCGACAAAACCGAAAATAAAGAAGAAAATATTCCAAAAGAATTGGACGGAGAATACATCACCGAGGTTGTAAAAGAAAACCTCAAAGTGATACGCCACACGAAAAATCTATCCCTCGACAAATTAGCAAGTCGTTGTGGCGTAAGTCGTGCCATGCTTTCCCAAATAGAACAAGGAAAATCCGTCCCCACCATATCGGTTCTCTGGAAGATAGCCAATGGTTTGAATGTGCCATTCAGCGATCTTCTAAAGGAGAAGCGATCCGAAGGTGTTTTTTTAATGAAGCACGAAAATTCCAAACTGCTCTATTCCAGTTCCAAGGTATTTAGCTCGCGTGCCCTCTTCCCATTCGTGGGCAACCGAAAGACTGAGTTTTATGAATTGGTTTTAAAACCGGGTGGAATCGAAATTGCCGAAGCACACCAAACGGGAACCATCGAAAATATTGTAGTTGTATCCGGCAAACTCCGCCTTCGTGTAGGAGAGCAAGTCGTTGAATTGGAACCCAAGGACTCTGTGTATTTTCGAGCCGATGTTCCCCACGAATATTCCAATCCCACAGACCAAGAAACATTGATGTATTTGGTTATGGATTATACGGAAGAAGTAGGTTAGATTTTGAAATACATTGAAGCCAAGATTTCCATAGATAAAGATTTTTCTCAGGAATTGGATGAATTTTTAGACAGCCTGCAATTGCCGGGATACTACGAAGTTTTATTTGATTCTTCCGAACCAAAAGAAGAAGAGACCATTTTAAAAACCAACACAATAATTAGAGCATATCTCAATCCGGAAGATGTGGATAAAGAACTCAAGATTCGAATATTTTTAAAGTCACTCTGTCCGGATTCTCATGAATTGGAAATTCGAGAAATCGAAACCAGGGAGTATGAAGAGGCTTACAAAGAGTTTTACAAACCATTTCAACTTGGTAATCTCTGGGTCGTCCCCATCTGGGAAAGAGAAAACCCCCAAGTCCAAGCTCTAATCTCAAAAGATCATATTCCTCTCTACCTAAATCCGGGTGTTGCATTCGGAACCGGACATCATGAAACAACCCAATTAATACTGGAATTATTACCGAACATTTTGTCACCTAAGTCGAAGATATTGGATTTGGGGACCGGATCGGGCATTCTGTCTCTAGCTTGTGGATTGTTGGGAGCATCCCGGATATTTTCTGTAGATATTGATCCAAATGCAGTGCAAGCCGCACAGTCGAATTGGAAAGAAAATACCTATCCGAATCCTTGTCAATTTGAGGCAGAAGTTGGCGGATTGGATCATCCAAAAATCTTCACAGAAGAATATGATTTGGTTCTTGCCAACATCACATTTGCAGTTCTTTCCCAGAATATCAAACACATAGCCAGAGTGAATTCATCTCATTTTTTATTCAGCGGTGTCATCACCGAAAGAAAAGATGAGTTTTTGGAATTGTTAGCGAATGAAATTCCCGGTGCATTGGTGAGCATACAAGATAGAAATGGTTGGGAGAGAATCGAATGGAAAAGAAAGACCGACTAGGTTGGTCTTTTCTTTTTATCCAAATGGTCTAATAGATATGTGGCTTCAATCTATAAGAAAATTGGGAATCCGTCTATTTCAGTCTTTTTTGTTTTTTTCATTTTTTTTTGTTTTTATAAATTTCTCACCATGGCAATTTAACGAGCTTCATTCTCAGACCAAGAAACAATCCAATGGAATTGTATGGCAGACATCCATATTGAAAGCAATGGAATTGGCAAAAGAACAAGACAAGCCTATTTTTGTGGAATTGTATGCTGAATGGTGTAACTACTGCAAGACTTTAGAGAGAGAAATCTTTCCTGATGCCGAAGTTACAAAAGCATTGAGTCAATTCGTTACAGTCCGGTTGAACGGGGAAGAATATCCCAATTTTATGCAGAGATATGAAGCGAGAGGTTATCCAACTCTACTCTTCCTGGATAAGTATTCTAATTTTATAGCTAAGTTGCCCGGCATGCCCACCAAAGAAATGGTGATCCGAGTAGCGAACCAAGCTTTAGCCAATTCCAACATTGAGGAAAAACTACTCGCCAATTTTAAGAAAGACCCCAAGTCACTGAGAAATCATTTTGAATTGGGAATATTCTACTATCAATCCGAGAATTATCCTCTTTCGGCAAGTTACTTTCAAAAGACCACAGAATTGAAAGGATCCGGTGATAGCGGTGAAGATGATCTTAAGAGACAGTCCCTTTACAATCTAGCCCTCATCCAAATGAACCAAGGTAATTATACTCTCGCCGTATCCACTTGGAACAAATACATTGTTAAATACAAAAACAACGATTCCTTGGCAAGTGCCTACTTGCACAGAGGAATTGCTTGGAGAGAAAGAAAGGAAAACAGCAGAGCTCGTAAAGATTTGTTAAAAGCTCAATCCATTTCTAAAATCCCCGAAGAGTTGGAAATGATCCAAGAAGAACTCAATTCTTTAAAATAGCCCCGCAGAACTTAGAAATGTTTTCTAAACTCGGCTTTCGATAGGAATGTATTTTCTGTAATTTTCCCCGACATAAATCTGTCTGGGTCTCACTTTACTATTCTCACCGATCTTTCGGAGTTCTCTCCAATGAGCCATCCAGCCGGGTAATCTCCCGATCACTTGCATGGAAGTAAATAACTCCTTGGGAATTCCCAAAGTATGAAAGATTACTCCACTATAGAACTCTAAATTAGGATAAATTAATTTTTCTTGGAAATAACTGTCTGAGGTTACAACTCGTTCTACTTCCATAGCCATTTCTTCCAGAGAATCCAACTTTCTATTTTTGTAGAACTCATGGAATACTTTCTTAGCTACTTGAGTCCTTGGACTGATAACATCATATGCCTTCTGACCAAAACCATTGGAGCGAAGCTCTGTCTCTCCATTTTTGAACTTTTCGAAGAAGTTTTTTACTTCCACTCCGGACTTATGGATTTCTTCAAGAAGACCTATCGCCGCAACCGGACGCCCCCCTTCTCGCGATCCCCACTGAGCGGAAATGGCAGCAGATATCGAAGCGAAAAGATTCGCGCGAGTCGATCCAATGATATTCACAGTCGTAGCAGATACATTTTGTTCATGTTCTGCATATAAAATCCAAAGTTGATTCAGAACTCTGTCGAATTCAGGTGGAACCACATAATCTCCTTCCGCTTCGATGGTATGGAGCATATGAAGAAAGTTCGTGCAATAAGGCAAACGATCCAATGGATATACGAAGGGTTGCCCCAAACTGTGCTTATAAGTAAATGCGGCAATGGTTCGAATTTTAGCAAGAAGACGTGTTACTTGATCCACTCCCTTGTCTAAATTTTCTTCGTATTCATCTGAATAATAACTTGAGAGAGAGGTAACCATCACGGAAAGTGCCGCGAGTGGATTCGCCTTACCGGGGAATCCGTCGAATAGATTCAACATATCTTCATGAATCAAAGAGTGATTGGATAGTTTGCGAGAAAAATTGGATAACTCCTGCTTGGTTGGGAGTGCTCCGTAAATCAATAAGTAAGAAGTTTCTACAAAAGATGAATTCATTGTCAGGTCTTCAATTGCATAACCTCTATAAAAAAGTTCACCCGATTCGGGAACTCTTCTGGAGACTTTTGAATAGCCTATTGCCGAGTTGAAAAATCCGGGATCTAAAGTAATCAATCCGGTTTTCTTATAGAGAGAGGAAATGTCTAATCCTTGACGACCATCTGTTCCCGTTACCAGGGGGATCTCATAACTCTTTCCATCAATGACTAACTCCGCCTTTTTATAATCCATAAAACCTACCCGTATTTAAGAAAGTGCCTTTTCCAGGCTATCGTGTATCAAAACAAAATCGGTTAAACCGACGATATCCATAACTTTACGAAAATGAGAATTGAGTCCGGCAAATTCTATCTTGCCAGAATTCTCCGATGCTTTGGTAATTAGACTTATGAGAGTGGCAATTCCTGCTGAATTGATATAGCTTGTTTCGGAAAAATTAATCAAAACTCTAGTTCTTGATCCTTCCGGAACTGAATTGTATGCATTCATGATTTCATCATCAGCTTCGGAGGTGATTTCTCCTGTAATATGAAGAATTGGAACACTTCCTCCTGATTCTAAGTCGACTCTAATCTTGAAATCATCAGCCATGGTATAATAACTCTCCTAAACCTATATCTGTACTATATTTATAAAAGGAATGGGAAAATCCAGTGTTTTTCCCATTCGAAAGAAAGGAATTTTCCTTTCTAGATTATCTTAATTTTCATGTAGATGTACTACATACTTTGCAATCTGAGCAATTGTCTCATCACCCAAATGCTTATAGGCAACCATAGATCCACCTTTGATACCTTCGTTCAAAGTTTTAGTCACTCCAGCCAAGGATGGACCGTTTTTCCATTCATTTGCCGGTGCTTTAAAGTTTCTTGGCTTAGGATTCAGAGCCGAAGCTGCTGCTCCGTCACCCGCACCTTTCTCGCCGTGGCAAGATGCACAAGTCATTTCAAAGCTTTCTTTTCCTGCTTGCAGATCAGCGTCCAATGCGCCGGATTCTTTGGATTCAGTTTTTGCTTCTGAACCGGCACCGGAAGCAGATTTCTCAGCATCACCACCACAAGCTACGAAAAAAAGGGATCCTACCAAAATGAATATTGATAAATTGATTTTTGTGTTCATTCTAAAAAAAACCTCCCTAGGTTTAGTTCAATTATTTATGAATATAAGAATTTGGCTAGAAGAATAGTTTTATTTTTTCAAAAGATCTTGAAAAGCAGATCTTAATTCGGCAAATTGAAAAGTGAATCCTTCATCCAGCAATTTCTTGGGTATAACCATCTGTCCTTCCGTAACAACTGTAGCCCCTTCTCCAAACAATGCTCGAATAGCGAAGACAGGAGTCCACATAGAATGAGGTCTGCCCAATGACTCTCCCAATATCTTGGAAAAATCCCTATTCGTTACCGGATTGGGTGCAGTAAAATTATACCTGCCCTGTGTCTGCGGTGAATCCAAAAGAAATAAGAAGCCCCGAACCAAGTCATCTCTATGTATCCAGCTCATTCCCTGGTTCCCCGCACCGATTGGTCCTCCGATAAAACTACGAAAAATAGGAAGTAATTTCGAGAGTGCCCCCCCTCGAGGATCCAATACAATTCCAATCCTGGGAATAACGACTCGAACGGATTTTTCTTGAAGATTCTCTGCCGCCTTCTCCCAAGCAACACTCAGCTCTGCCAAGAAACCTTTACCGGCAGGTGATTCTTCTGTGAACATGGATCCTGTATCTTCAGAGGATCCATAAAAACCGATAGCAGATGCGGAAATAAATACTTTAAGCTTATTTTTAGAATTTTGAATGGAATCAACTATATTCTCTGTGTGGGTAACTCTTGAAGTGTAAAACTTCTTCTTAGCCGCGTCTGTCCATCTAACTCCCGCAAGATTTTCGCCTGTGAGATTTATTAGGGCATCCAACTCATCTATATCTTGCGGTTCAGGGATACTTCTTGATATAAAATTAATAGATGGGTGAAGAAAATCTTGATTCGGAGGTGTTTTTCTTCGGGAAAATATAGAAACCTTGTCTCCTCTATCCGATAATGCTTGGGTCAATGCCCATCCAATTAATCCGGTTCCGCCACATATACCCACTCTCATATAGTTTAGACTAAGCCCTTGGGAAAAAAGACTTGGAAAATAAAGTTGTCTTCTTACACTAGAATTGTGAATAAATCTTCCTTCTATATTCCTTCTCTGGTAGTTGGTCTTATTATTTTAGGGAATCTTATTATAGTATGGAATACCGAATCCAAGATACCCCTTTATGCGGACAATCCTCCTTTTCGATTGGATGACTATACCCGATCCTTTCGTATATCCTCTGAATCCAAACTACTTCATCTACTGGACGAGGATCTGTCTACACAATGGAAAAAATTAGGAGAAGGCACCCCATCTGCTGATTTCGATGTAGAATTGAGTCTTACACATCTTTGGGATGGAAATCTTTATGCTACGAAAAACTGGGATTCATTGGACTTGGAATTTTGTTCAGAACAAAAAACCAGATTCGAAGTAATACTCAGAGAAGCTATAAATGTAGATAAAGAATTACGCCTTCCCGATGATGAAATTTTTTACAGTGAAGTTATTCAAGCAAAAACAGGAGATAAAGTATCTATTGATTTGAAAAAATTGAAAGACTTACCAAACCGCACAGATTATCCGGAAGGTATTTATATTGTTGTCTTACGTGGAAAGGTATTAGAGTCCAAATCCGTCCCCGCCTGCTTACAATCAATAAAAGTTAATCTTTAGATTGTGGCATTTTGATCTTGGGATGTTGTTCTTTTTTGCTCTCGTTTAAATCTATAATATCTTCTTCTACTTTAGGAGCTTCTTTTTTAACTCCGTTGATTGTCTCTACACGAAAATATCTTGGACCGGAAACTAAATTCCATTCTCGATAATAGATCCTATTTCCATCCTTTGTAACAGATTGACTAAAAGAAGATTCGCTCTGTGTATTGAATTTGGAAATTTCTTTTTTCATTTCCTCGCGACAGGCTTCCACAGAGTTACAATATTCGTCGTTAGAGGCATCATTATAACTATAAGATTTGGAATTGAATTTTTTATCGGAGAGTAGACTTTTAAATTTCAACTCAGATTCATTCTGAGAATCGGCTTTCTCAGACTTTGGATTGGAAGCCTTTTCTCGATTAGGATCGAATACTTTACTCTGAATTGCAGATTGCAAACGACTCAATTCCAATTGATTTCTGCGTTTTACCTTTTTAAAAATCTGACTCTTAATATATGGACATTCTTTACCGGAATTCACATCACATAACTCATCTATAAATGGAGATACATACGTAAGCTCAACAAAAACCGAAATGGAAGTTCCCACCGCAGGAAGTGCCGATAGTTTGATAATCTGAGGTATTTTGTCTTTATCTGTATAGGATTTATGCTGAAAATTTGGATCAACTTTGGAAGATTTGCTGGTTTTTGCCAAGGACTCTTTTCCAAAAAGTGATCCATCCTCGGACAGGACAAATTGTTCATCTTTTTCCGTGCGTATAGTTTCTACAGTTGTGAGAGTAAATGCTTGAAAATTGATTGGTTCTCTCCCAATTTCCTTTCCTTCATTGTCCAAAACGACAATGGCATGATCCCAGATTTCTCCGGATTTTATACTTTCGATAATATTAATTCCCGATCCTTGATACACCAAGTTCAGTTCAATATAATCCTCACCTCTTTTGTTTTTTAAAATATTAACAATTTTTTCATCTGACTGATTGCCCTCCATTTTGATTGCACTCAAATCAATGCGCTCGGTATACTGCGGAGGAACCTGCATGGTTTTGCACTGCATTGCAAGGAATAAACAAATTAGGATATATGAGAAGGAAGGATAGTATTTCAAAAATTTCATAGTATTTTCTATAATTATAATCGGAAGAAAAAGAGAGTTGGATGGAAAAAATCCCCAACTCTCTCCGGCAATAACTATCTTAGAAAAGATTCTCGGCGAATTTGTTTTCTAAAGCTTGCAACTCTTCAGTTGAAATTACTCTAGCTGAAGTCACTTTTCCATCTTGAGCCATTTTCAGAACTGTTTTAGATCCAATTTCTTGAGCGCTTATTTCAATAGCTTTCAATTCACCATTGATTTCTTTAAATAGAACACCTTCTTTTTCTTGGAGAGCTACGAATTCCTCTGTCTTGCCATCAGCATTGACAGAAATCTTCATTTTTTTACCGAATTCTGTGTAGGTAATAGTTACCGACTCATTTCCATTTTTAAAATTTTTGGTAAGTTTTCCATCCATGTCGAATTCTGCTTTTGCAACAGGGTTAGAGCCTGTCCAGAATTCTACTAAGTTGAAAAGTATAATGTCAGCTGCAAATCCAAATCCATAAAGAACACTAAATGGAAAGTACATAAGCAATGTCTGAATGAATTTAGCGAGTAGTCCGCTTCCTATTCTAAGCCCTTTATGAGCACTGTAAACTGTCTTCACAATACCAAAACTTCCAAAGCAATTGCCGAAGGAAAATACCCCTACCAACGCAATGCAAAGTATCGTTATCGCTCTTTTAATTCTATTTTTTTCTGTCATAAAACTTACTCCTTGTGTAAGAATGGTTTCATGACTAGTTTAATCGATAGGGGATTATCCTTGCAAGTATTCTTTTTCTTTTAATTCTGTATATTTAAGTGCAAATTAAATATGCTATTTTCCAATTTTGAATTTTTTCTATTTTTTGGTGTTGTTTTTTTCCTCTATTGGTATGTCCTGCCATGGGCATTTCCCGTCGAAGAGAGACGGCTCAGTGCCATCCATATATTTCTTTTAATTGCCAGTTATGTTTTTTACATGAGCTGGGATTGGAGATTTGGAGGGTTGATTTTAATTTCTACCTATGTGGATTTTTTAGCCGGGCGCATCATCCACACATCCGACAAAAAGCTATATCGAATACTGGCACTCAACACCAGCCTAATCGTAAACCTAATTTTCATTCTAGGTTTTTTTAAATATTACAACTTCCTCTCTTCTTCCTTGAACGAGGTCATGAACGGGTTCTTTGGTTTTCCCAATACTCTCCCAATATTGGATATAATCCTACCGGTGGGTGTATCTTTTTATACCTTCCAGTCATTGAGTTATACTATAGATATTTACCGCAAAGTCATTGAGTCCGAGAAGAGTTTTATAAAATTTGCCCTATTTGTTTCCTTCTTCCCTCAGTTGGTAGCGGGGCCAATCGTTACGGCTAAAACATTTTTGCCTCAATTATCCGGCACCAAAAAACTGGAAGATATCCCCTTCCGAAAGGCTATACGTTACTTTCTAATGGGATACTTCAAGAAAGTTATCCTATCGGACAATGTATCCCCTATTTCCGATCTCATCTATAGCAATCCGGGAGCCTACAGCACGGAAGCGGCTTGGCTTGCGGCATTCTTGTTTTGGGTGCAGGTGTATTGTGATTTCAGTGGATATACTGACATGGCTTATTCTGTTGCCTTACTTTTGGGTTTTGAGCTTCCGGAGAATTTTAGAATGCCCTATATATCCAGAAGTATTACCGAACATTGGAGAAGATGGCATATAACACTCTCTACATGGTTAAGAGATTATGTGTATATATCCATGGGTGGTTCCCGCGCAGGAGTTTTTAGATATAGATTCAATCTCTGGTTCACTATGTTCGTAGGTGGAGTTTGGCATGGAGCTAACTGGACCTTTGTGGTATGGGGATCGATTCAAGGGGGACTACTCCTACTTGAAAGTTTTTTGAAAGAATTCAGAGAGAAATACATTCATTTTGACTATAGTCGCTTCACACCATTCCTAAATACCTTTCGATGGATCTATACGACCTTTCTGACAGTAACAGTGGGAACTTGCTTTCGATCGGATTCATTGGAGAAGGAATGGATACTTCTACAGAAGATGTTTATCTATTCCGAAGGAATTCTCAGGCCCTATATGCTCAAGACGGGCATTCCCGTGATTTTGATTGTATTTGCCGCACATTGGATTGGTTACTTTATTTTCGAAAAAAAGAAGGAGTGGAAGATTCCGGCAAAAATTGAATTCGCATTGTATCCGTTGGTCATTTTGCTTTTTTCCCTATTTACACCGGATCATGAAATTCCATTTATCTACTTTCAGTTCTAATTTTTTATTGACGCAATCTTTCGATGTTGGATCAATGAAACAGTCCATTTATGAAAGTTGATCGCAGAGGAATACGAATTACACCCAAAGAGTTCGAAGAATATAAAATTCGAATCGACCTGGGAGAACTCACTTTCGAAGGGAATCTGGGAAATGTCTCCGACTCCGGTCTCTGTGTGATCATGAACGATGACTCTTTAATGGACGAAGTGGACTCGGAGATTACGGGAGCAATTCTCTCCAGGAAAAAACATGATTATCTAGACTTCCAAGGCAAGATCGTTTGGGCGAAGGAAAGTAGCAGCGAGCCCCGTCAGTATCTTGCAGGAGTCGAATTCGAGGAGACATTGGTTCTCACCAATGAACTCCTTCTTAAAAGCATGCTCTTCGAAAGTAGCTAAATCAACTTAGCCTGCCTATACTCTCCATAGATTCAATGGCTAAATTAATTTGATTACCGATTCAATCGAATGATAAGATTGAGTCTTTCCGCAATCGCAATCACTTCCATTACTCTATTCTTATCTATGATAATTCCGGTTGAAGATATCTCTTCCAAGACAAATTTCTTACCCTTAATCTGACCCATGAGTTGTTCCATAACCAAAGGATCGGCAGTTCGCACCAACACGGAGTCCTCGGTTACAGTTACAATCGGAAGTTTAGATCCCCAATCTTCCAACAAGAAGAGTAGGTTTTGAGCGAGCTCACCTTTATTGAATTCTCTAAGGAAATTAATAAATTCATGTGCACTAAATCCAAGTAGAATACCCGCTTGGAATGAGTCTTTGGTTAAGTGGAAGGTATAAACGCGATCATAATCCTTCAACTCGGCAAATGCTTTCAATAAATTGATTCCGGTAATAGAAACCCTGTCCGGGAATGCAATGATAGACATGTCCGGGTTGATGGTAATTCCACCCTTCTCTGTTGTATTGGGGAGCTCATCTTGATTGAAATAAAATCTTCCCAAGTCAGCTAACTTAAGATGACGATTGGGATATTCCACTTCTATCAATCCAAACAAATGAAGGTAAAAAACAGCAGATTGGATCTCTTTTCTAAGATCGGCAAGGTCTTCTTCGAAAGTTTTGATTCTAAACCCCGGGGCAAAAATCAAATGCTCCCGAATGATATTCGAAAAGATTACATGAACATTGATGGTTCCGTAATTCATGATTAGCTTTACAATCTTATCTAAGATAGGCTTATCGTAAAAAGGAACTTCTGTCGCCTGGAAAACTTCCGGAGGATTGAGTCTTCTGGATCTGGCTTCGTTCACTTCATGAATGACACTTCGCATAATCTCGAATATATCTCTAGTCTGAAATTCATCAATATCACCGACAAGAATCACGTTCTCATTCTTGATATCTACATAATTCATGAGTTTCAAGATAGGCAGGATCAATTCAATCTGATAAACCTGACTTTTTTCAGGGAAGATATCAATATCCGGATTTAGTAAATCAGTCTCTGTTCTCTTATGATCTGCTTGCTTGATCTTACCGGATTTTGCAAGATTTAGACCCTTACGGGAAATGTAAGAAATCATCTTTTTAACGTTTAGATAAAAATCCAACTGATTGCTTGCAAGTTTTTCCGTTCTTTGTTTGGTAGTTTTCTTAGTTGGAGGAAGGATAGGATTGGTCTGAATATGTTCCAAAATCTCTTTTGGAATAACCGCAAGTCGAATAAACTTATCTTCTACGAAGTATATATCTCGTATCAAATGTAGATTGGTTAGATGAGGAATTGTTGTTTCGAATTTTCCACGTTGGGTGATGATATAGTTTCGAATTGTATCTATTTCTATAATACCACCATGTGTGTAAATTTGGTGCATCACGTCTCTATGAAAATCATCCAAAGAATCCAAAGTTTTCTGAATTCCTTCTGCCGTAAGTGCATTCTTTAGAAAACTGGCATCAGCCTTCTTGACGCCTTGCGCATCCAACCACTCTTTCGGAAAATAGGTCGCCGGTTGCTTGGCTAAATCTTTTTCTAAAACAATTCGAAACTTCTCGCCTTTATGGTTGACATCGGCAGTTACAATGGATGCAATTTCTTCGTAAAAATGATATTTATCTAGATTATTGGTAAGTCTTTCACGGTTTTTTCTCTGGTATAAGAAAAAATACTTTCTGAGAACATTGAGTTCCATTTCCACATTGATTGGTGGAACATTGACTTTACGAGAAATTTCTCCCAAGGTCATCACATTCTTATTTTTCAAAATATTTGTCAGAATTGTGACTTGCATGATAGAAAGTTTCTCTAAAACGCCTTTCAGATAGAATTCATCGGTGAAGGCTTCTAAAAGGGCACCTACAGCAGTTTTTTTATCTTTTGCCGAGACCTTGCTTAGGTTCCACAATTGGGCGGTTTTCTTTAATTCCGCCATATCGAGTTTTTCGAGCTCTTGGTATAGGACTGATTCTTTAGACATGAATATAAGCTTCATTTTAAAGCAAGGGGTACCATGTAAACCAAAATAAAAATGGTTTTCGCAAATTCTTTTCCTTTAGAAGCTGGAAATATGACCGGATTTATCAGCGGAGGACTTAGAATCCTTCACTCAGGCGCTATTTTTTCAACTAAATTAGGTGGGATTGCTTTAGAAGTTTTGACAGGCAACCCTCCCATGAAGTCCATTGCCAAGAAATTACGCGAGGCATTCGAAGACCTTGGAGCAACCTATATTAAATTAGGACAATTCATTGCATCCGCTCCGTCCTTGTTCCCCATCGAGATGGTTGATGAGATGCAAAAATGCCTAGACCAAGTACGACCTGTCCCTATCAAAGACATTCATAGAACCATACAAAAAGAACTGGGAGCTCCCGTAAGTAAGATCTTTCATTCATTCGACGATAAGCCGATAGCCTCCGCATCCATTGCTCAAGTCCATGGAGCCATAACCAAAGATGGGCTCGACGTTGTAGTCAAGATCCAACGTCCCGACATTGAGCATGTATTGGAAACAGATATGGGACTTATCCAAGTTCTAACCTGGATATTGGAAAAGATTGCTCCGCAGTTCAAATCGTCCGGACTCACAGGAATGGTGGAAGAGTTCCGAAAATCCATCTTGGAAGAAACCGATTTCATTCGCGAAGCCAAAAACATAGAAGAATTCGAAAATTACTTGCTCCGAGTTGGCGAAGCCAGAGCTGTAGTACCCAGAGTCTATCATGCCTATAGTTCACGCAAAGTGCTAACCATGGAAAGATTTTATGGTGCAGGAATTACGGATGAAGTCGGACTCCGTGAATTTACCAAGGATCCTAAGGCGGTTTTGGAGACGGCACTTGAGGTTTGGTTTTCTTCCCTTGCAGAATCCGGCTTCTTTCATGCAGATGTCCATGCCGGCAATCTTATGATTCTAAAAGATGGGAAGATTGGATTTATAGATTTTGGTATAGTGGGAAGGATCTCGCCCAAAGTATGGTCCGGTCTGATGATGTTCATGCAAGGCATTAGTTTTGGTGAGGCGGAGCTTGTAGCCGATGGGCTGATCGAAATGGATTCCACAGAGGGGAATATAAACCGAAAGAAATTGATTCAAGACTTGGACCATGTATTTCGAGAAATGTTTGAAATCATGGAAGGTTTACAAGCAGGAGATGTTACCGTGGTGGATGACCATAAACTGAACCGGATCATGTTCGATATAAAAGAAATCACAGAAACCAATGGATTGAAAATTCCCAGAGAGTTTGGTCTTCTCATAAAACAAATTCTATATTTTGATAGATATGTTAAGGCTTTAGCTCCTGAAATCAACATCATTCGTGATCAGAAAAAATACATTGTATGATAGAAAAAATCAAGCCTAAATCTTCGGAAAACCTAGCATCCATGAAACCCGGAACAGGTGGCATGATTCAATCACTCAATGAAGAGGTTATGGATAAGAATACCATCCAGGATTTCTGGGATCACGGATTTCTTCCTGGAACTAGATTTGAAATACTGGGAGTATTTCCATCACAGAAAAAGATTCTCGTATTGGTTGAGGGAGCGGTAAAAATTGCCCTACCGATGAATCTCGCCGAACAGGTATTGGTAGTTTATGAAAAATAATTCTCCCAACAATTCCAAATTCAAATACCTTCTGGTGGGAAATCCCAATTGTGGAAAATCCACTCTATTCAATCGATTGACCGGACTCAGACAGAAGACCGGTAATTTCGTAGGTGTTACAGTAGAAAAAAAAGTAGGAACCATTTCCATGGACTCGGGACAATCCGTGGAAATATGGGATCTTCCGGGTTCTTATAGCTTGGAAGGAAACTCAGAAGACAAGAAGGTAACAACACGAGAAATTCTTTCGAGAGATGAAAATGATAGAATCATCTTTGTAATGGATGCAATCCAAATCGAAAGAAGCTTTCAATTTCTAACCTCCTTGATAGACACAGGAGCTCCCATATTGGTTGTTCTTACAATGAAGGATCTTCTGAATAGAAGGGGAATCTCAATTGATATTAAAAAGCTAGAACAACTAACCGGTCTCCCCGTTCATATTGTCAATGCCAAATCCGGAGATGGAGTAGCCGAACTCCTGAAAGATTTGCGAAAGCCCGAAATCTTTCGCGAAGGAAAGAGAATCTGGAATTGGAATTCCCAGGAAGAAAAAGCAATCTCCAAACTCTCCAAAGAACTAAATATAAATGATTCTAAATCCAGGTTCGCCCTAGAAAGCACACTGATAGGAAAAGAAGAATTCCTGAATTTATGGAATTCTCCTGCACAAGAAAAGATACAAAATGTTCGAAAAGATTTAAACTTCTCGCAACAAGAAGCACTGATTCATCGTTCCATAGGAATTAAAAAAATTATTTCTCAGTGCATCACTCATACAAAATCGAATTCCGGCAGTATTGGAATGGAAAATGCCGATAAAATTCTCCTCCATCCCTTCTGGGGAATTGCAATATTTCTGGGGCTTATGGCTATGGTATTCCAATTGCTGTTTACCTGGGCTGAATTCCCGATGGAGCTTATAGAAGACGGCATTGCCTCTGTTCAGGAATATCTAACCGGTATTCTTCCGGAAGGCCCTCTATCGGCACTTCTTGTGGATGGGGCGATTGGTGGAGTGGGAGCTGTGGTGGTTTTTATTCCACAGCTGAGTCTATTGTTTTTCTTCATAGGACTCATGGAAGAGTCGGGTTATATGGCACGAGTTTCTTTTGTAATGGATCGTGTCATGGGTAAGTTCGGATTGTCCGGCAAAAGTTTCATTCCCCTACTTTCATCAGCCGCCTGTGCCGTTCCCGCGATCATGGGAGCACGAACCATCGAAAACAAATCCGATAGAATGGCTACCATCATGGTCTCTCCACTGATAATGTGTTCTGCGAGATACCCTGTTTATATTTTGGTAGTGGGTGCTGTCTTTAGTGCTGAATCCCTATTCGGAGTATTTAGCTTGCAAGGCTTCGTATTATTTTGCATGTTCCTATTGGGTCTTATAACATCCTTGGCTTTCGGCTTACTTTTCAAGAAAACTGTGTTCAAGGAATCCTCATCTTATTTCATGATGGAGCTCCCCACTTACAAAATGCCCAGTTTTCTATCTATTTTTCAAAATGTTTTCTCCAAGATAAAAGCCTTCTTGATGAGTGCCGGTCAGATCATTCTTTATATATCTATCTTACTATGGTTCATTGCCTACTACCCCATCCAAAAAGATGATGCAGGCAATATCTCCAATAATATAAAGCAGTCTTATGCCGCAAGCCTGGGCAAGACAATTGAGCCCATCATCGAGCCTTTAGGCTTTGATTGGAAGATAGGCATATCCTTAATCACATCATTTGCAGCGCGAGAGGTGATGGTATCCACTCTTGCCATCATCTATGAAGTGGAAGACGAGGGAGAAGAAAGTGTCAGTCTAAGAGAGGCAATGCGAAATGACACTAGAAAAGATGGCAGTCCCCTTTGGACTCCTGTTACGGGGTTGAGCATTTTGGTATTTTTCGCTTTTGCCAGTCAATGCATGTCAACCTTGGCAGTGGTTCGTAGAGAGACGAATTCTTACTTTTGGCCGGCAGTTCAATTTGCTTACATGACAACTCTCGCATATATTGCGTCTTTATTGGTCTATCAGATAGGAAATTTATTTATTTAAGGATGAATTGATTCAGGAAAATATATGTTCACAGAAATCATTGAATTAGAAGAAAACACCATCATCTCTTCCGAAGATCCTCCCTTTCTGGTTGCGGAAATCGGTCTCAACCATAACAACGATTTGGATATTGGAAAGAAAACCATAGAAGCCGCGGCAAAATCGGGAGCCAAAGCTGTAAAATTCCAAACCTATATTACCGAACATTTCATCGCTCAAGATCAAGAGAAGTCCAAATTTCTCTATGATATATTCAAGAAATACGAACTGGATGAGAAGTCCCACCGGGAATTCCAAAAAGTTGCTCATGATAACGGACTTAGCTTTTTCTCAACACCCTTAGATGTGGAATCTGTGGATCTTTTGGTGAACTTACAAGTCCCTGCTTTAAAAATCGCCTCGGGTGACATTGTAAACTCTGAACTACTCAGTAAGGTTGCCGCAACCAAACTACCCATATTTCTTTCTACCGGAGCATCTACACTCTCGGAAGTGATTCGCGCTTTGGAATTCTTAAAGGATTGGGACGTGGAAAGTCTATGTCTAATGCACTGTGTTTCCCTGTATCCGGCACCTGCCGACTCTCTCAATCTCCAAGCCTTGGATTTATACAAAGAACTTACAGATGGTCCCATAGGTTTTTCCGATCATAGCGCGGGTGACATAGCTTCAATCATAGCTGTGGGTATGGGAGCCAGTGTGATAGAAAAACATTTCACCTTGGATAAAAACCTTCCCGGTCCGGATCATCAGATTTCTTGTGATCCTACAGAACTAAAAACTCTATCGGATAGAATACTAACAGCATATGAAATGCGTGGGATTAAGAAGAAAGTTCTTCACAAAGATGAAGAAAAAAGTTATTTCTTCGGAAGGAGATCTCTTTATGTGGACCATGCGGGAAAACTCCGAGCAAAAAGACCCAATCTGCATGTGGACGACTCCAAGATCATCGAAGCTTGGGAATATATGAACTACCAAGATAAAAAATTTGAAGAGAAAATAGAAACCGGGAAGAATCTCCCGATATCTATTTCATGAAGCAACTCTTTTAGTCACCGGAATAATATTACTTGCTGATTCTTCCGGTTTCTTTGAGTCCTAAGGATTGGGGAGTGGCTTCTTGAACCGAAAATCCTTTTGAAATTTCTGTTCTACCCTCCAATATATTAACAGCTCTTAAGTATCTCTGAAATCCCATCCATTCTTTCATATTATTCAACTTCTGAACATTGTAGTGGAAGGGATAATCGGGATATTTCTCACCTTCCGGAAACCCAAATATGGTCTTGGCGCCCACACTCAAAGTGCGAACATGAAAACTCTTTTCATCTGTGGGCAGGGATAGAATATTCTCTCGGTAGTTTTGCGGGAAGGTGAAATAGTCTTCGGCATTGGAAGTATACAATACTCGAATGGGTAAATTCATCTTTGTAGCTATTCCTGCAATTTCTTGCATAGTACCCTTACGAGTGAGATCACCCTTTACTGCACGAATTCTATTTTTTAGGGCAAGGGAGCGCAAATGGTTGTAGTCAGCAGGATCATTATGAAACGATTGGAAAGCAAATTTCTTGGTCATATATTCCAACTCTTTCCATCGGGAGGGAACATGCGCCGGACGAATTGCATATTCAAAGACTTCTTTCAATTCTTTGATTTCTTTAGTCCCGAATGAGTCTTTGTAATCGTTCTCAAGCAAAACCCAAGTTTCTTTTTTATTTTTCGGATTCCAAGCTTCTCGAAAGCAATTGTAATCCGGACAATGTTTTAATAGAGATATATGAATCTGATTGACTCGAACCGAATAGATGTCGAAGTCCATTAACCACATATACTCCGATCTTGCCCATGCAGCAATAGTTAGGTTCTGATCTGTTCCAACTCCAATGTATCCACCTCCCACACCCTTCACATAAGGATAATACAACTCTATCCTCCTTTCGTTAGAGAAAATATAATGATCGGCTGTGAGCGTTTTCTTTTCTCCTTCTTCATAAGGAATGGGAGTGTGGAATAGTTTATCCGGTGAGACAGAGATCTTGTTGGATAAAGTTGCACAATGAAAATATACAAAAGGGAGAATCAATAAAAGCAGATTGGAATGAATTGAAAAATGTTTCACATCTCTATTGAAAAAAAATGTTCTTATTCTACAATCAAAATCTTGCTTGAACTGATTGAATCAAATTCTTCCTGTAAATTTTTCAATCAATTCTTCCCACTCATCTTCTGCTTCCCGGAGATATTCTTGAATGTATTTTGCATTCTTTTTTCCTTCCAAATATCCCAATAGCACGGGGTCTCCCACCAATAACTCAATAGCCGGTCGATCGGATCGGAATTCATAAACTCCTTCGAGAAATCGGAAGTCTTGAGGATAGAATTCTTTGATGGTTTTTAACAAATGCAAAGTAAAGAAAAGGGAATGGAATTTCTTGGGTTTCAAAAGATGGAGCTGATAGCCTCCGCAAATGGTATTGCTATGCTTATGAAAAGTTGGCTTGAAACGAAGTGGACGAAGATGAAAAATTCCATCGGATATGGATTCCATCTCTTTTAAGAATTTTTGGTTTTCAAAATCAATAAAGGGAGCACCAAATATTTCAAAAGGTCTTGTGGTTCCCCTCCCCTCGGATAGATTGGTTCCTTCCAAAAGACATTGTCCCGGATAGACGAAGCATGTAGTGATGGAAGGGATATTGGGAGATGGGGGAATCCAATTCCATTCATCATATTTTTTTGGATGAAAAACTCCCGGAGAAATAACATCTACATTCAATTTTAAATTTCGATTCTCATTGTAAAAACTCAATAATTCACCGGAACTCATTCCGTGACGATGAAGAACTCCCTCTACCCCGACAAAGGAAGAATAACCTTCCTTCAATGGTGTCCCTTCTACTTTTTTTCCAATCGGATTAGGAGCATCAAAAACCAAAATATTTGGAACAGATTGTCCATTTTTCTTCAACTCGGAAACCTTTGCCATTATATAATAAGCAGTGGTTAAAAAGGTATAATACCTAGCACCCACATCCCGGATGTCAATTACAATTAAATCCAAGTCCAATAGCTTTTCATCCGGAGGAATGAGGGATTCTTCCGTATCACCATATAGATTCCAAAACTCAATAGTTTCCGAGAAATAATTAAGCCCCACTCCGGAGACTTGGTCTTGGAGTTCCGCAAACAATCCATGCTCCGGAACAAAGACTCTTGCAATCTGAAGATATCGATTTAAGTATATAAAATGATAACCATTCTTCTCATCATAGCCGGTATGATTAGTGAGTATTCCCGTTCTTGCATCTTTGTATTTTTTCAAGTGCTTCATTTTAGAATAAATTAATCCGGGGTTAGGATTCTATCAAATGCTTTTTGTGCTGTGCCGCATCTAAAAATAATTTTTCCCATTCCTCAGGACTCCCCGATTCCAAAGAATGAATCGTTTTTTCCAATAGGGATCCAAATTCCTTAAGTGATTCCAAAATAGATAATCGGTTCTCAGAAAGGATTGCCTGCCACATTTCCGGATTGGAACCGGCAATTCTAGCCATATCCCGGAAACCACCACCCATGATAGGCTGTGGAGATTTTTTGTTCTCATCACCCACATGAGTATCAGCCCAAGTTACCATAAGCGATGATAATATATGTGGTGAGTGAGATAGATAGGCTAAAATACGATCATGACTAACCTCATCCAAGACATGAGTTCTCATACCCATAGCTTCCCAAAAACTTCGCAATCGATTCAACCCTTCCCTATTGGAATTCTCCAAAGGTGTCAAGATACAAAGTTTATCTTGGTAGAGTCCATCTATCGCATTCTCGGCACCGGCAAGTTCCGAGCCACACATAGGATGGGATGATATATAATTGTGGTCGGACTGCCCATCATAATAGCTCGCGACTGCATCAATGATAGTTTTCTTGGTAGAGCCCATATCTGTTATAACAGCAGATAGTTTCTTGGGGATATGGGTTAATTGTTTTTTTATTAAATGAACAGGTGTCCCAAATACTATTAGGTCATATTCTCCCCAGAATTTTTCCGGATTCTCTTGAGCCAAAAATTCCGACTCAATAAATACAGAATGTACTATTTGCATGGATTCAATCTTGAGTTTGGATTCTTGAGAGCGAACGATCGCATGAATCTTGGAATTGGGGAATTGTTTCTTTATGGTTAAAGCCAGAGATGCACCCATAAGCCCCAAACCATAGATGAGTATGTTTTGGAAAATGGGAGAACTCATATTTTTTCGGGAGCAGTGGGATAAGATCCCAAATGCTTCAAGTAGTGACAGATCCCTCCCAATTCATCCATCATTTCCTTGGTGGAAGAATCGTTGATATGACCGGAAAAATCTGTAAAGAAATTATAGTCCCATAGGGTTCTTCTGGAAGGACGGGACTCCAACTTGGAAAGATTGAGTTTGTGTTTTTCAAATATTTTCAAAACTCCGATCAAAGATCCCGGTCTATCGGGAATCGAAAAAACAATAGAAGTCTTATCGCTTCCCGTAGGTGGGCAGGTATCTTTTCCGATTACAAAAAATCGTGTTGTATTTTCCAAAATATCATTGATGTTAGGTTGAATTATATCCAAACCATACATTTCGCCGGCGGAACGAGATGCAATGGCAACGCCATCTTTTTTTTCCGATACCAACTTCGCCGCCATTGCAGTGGAAGAGGTTTCGTGAATTTCGGCATTGGGAAGATTGGCATGTATCCAATTGCGACATTGCTCATTTCCAATTCGGATTCCGTAGATTTTCTTGATTTTGGAAAAATCTCTCTCGTATCCCAAAAGATGAAAATTTATCTTTAAGTATAATTCCGAATAAATGGTAGACTGCGAGCTAATCAGATTATCCAAGGTAGAACCAACAGATCCTTCCGTTGAATTCTCTACGGGAACAATACCATAATCCATCTGACCGGATTCCACTTGGGTAAAAACATCCGTAATCGAAGGGAGAGGATGAGTCTCAACGATGGATCCGAATTTTTTCTGAACAGCTTCGTGAGAGAAAGAACCAACAGGTCCCAAGAACCCAACTTGAATGGACTTCTCCAAGGCAATGGTTCCGGACATGATCTCGCGGTATATCGCAATCAATACAGAATCGGGAAGAGGTCCGGGGTTACGTGCCTTTACCTTTTCATAAACTTGCTTTTCTCGATCAGGACGGTATATAGGCTCACCGGATGATTTCTTGACTTCACCGATCTTGGAACCAACCTTTGCTCTTTCCTGAATTAGTTGAATGATCTGAGAGTCAAGCTGATCAATTTCTTTTCTGAGCTCTCCCAACTTGGATTCTACTTCACTCATCTTTTGGCTCCTCTTTCGCTTCTTCTATGATATCCTCTTCCCGTGTATGTAGATTAGGTGTATCATTAATCTGTTCTACTTCATCCAACTCTACGAAATTTTGAAAATCTTGGGTTTCTTTACTATCACTATCATTTTCATCTAAATTATTTTCTTCATAATCTATAGAGTTATTGTCATAATCTATATCCACATCTTCGAATTTTAATTCTTTAACATCAACAGGCGAAGGAAGTTCGGATAATTTACTTAGTCCAAAATGTATCAAGAAATCGTTAGTGGTTCCGTAAAGAGTCGGTCTTCCGGGAACTTCCTTTTGCCCAACAGGTTTTACCAGTTTCTTGGACATGAGATTGGCGACCATGGCACGGGAGGACACACCCCGAATGTCATCAATCTCAGAAAGGGTAATAGGTTGTTTATATGCTATGATGGCAAGAGTATCTAAATTGCTTCGAGAAAGTGTTTCCTTTCTTTTCTCTTTAAAAATCACTCCCAATCTTTCGTGATAGAGATCACTCGTGATGAATTGGTATTGACCGGCAATTTCTCTAAGCAAGAATCCACCTTCCCTTTCTTGGTAATCCAAAATAAGTTCATCCAATATTTCTCTTGCTAAGGTCTTATCAATATCCACAGTCTTGGCTAGACTGGCCAATTTAATTGGCTCGGATGATAAGAAGACCAAAGCTTCCAATAATCCTTTTAAATACTTTCTGTCCTCGTCCAAGAATGATTCACCGCTATTAATTTTATTGTGCCAAAAAGTTGGTGCTGGACAACTTTAGCTACTTTTATTTTTACAATCTCCAATACAGCCATGAATGCTGCAACGATCTCTTGGGTCTGCGGATGATCCGACTCGAATAAATCCGCAAATAGCATCTCCCCTTTTTCTTTCAATATCTCTTCTATACGAGTCATCTTGTCTTCAACAGAAAAATTATCATTGATTCCTTGGAAAACTTCTGCCTCTTCTTCATTTTGTGGTTCTTTGTTTAGGATCGAATTAAAAGCAGAAATTAAATCAACTAAACTAAGATCCAACCATTTATCTTCATCAGCTAAGACAACATTGGATTCCCTGGTAAACATGGAATTGGTAATCTTTTCAAGACTGCCTAAACGAGCTCCCGCCATCTGAAATTTTTTATGTTCCAAGAGCTTCTCTACTAATTCCTTGGGAAGCGGAGGATCATAATCTTCTTCTTCGAAACCCGGATCAGGCAACAGTGCCTTGGACTTAAGATAAACCAAATTGGCTGCCATAAGGGCAAAATCCGATCCAAGCTCTATCGAGATGGACTCGGCAGTTTTTATGAAATTAATAAAATCATTTGTTATACGACTAAGCGTAACATCAAATATGTCTACACGATAACTGTCTATAAGACTCCACAGAACACTCAGCGGACCCTCAGACACACCTCCTTCTGCATTGTTCCATCGAACAACAAAAGGCTCTTGCATTAAATTCCTAAAGCTTTAGCCGCCGCTTGTTGCAATCTTTCCGGAGGAAATGGCTTAACCACAAAGTCCTTAACTCCCATCTTAATTGCTTTGGCAAGGAGATCTTCTTGACCAAGAGCTGTTACCATGATTACCTTCGCGGAACTATCAATCTTCATGATCTCTTTAGTTGCCTCAATACCATCTTTTTCTCTCATAGTAATATCCATTGTAACAAGATCAGGCTTCAATGCCTTATATTGCTCCACTGCCATATTTCCATTTTCGGCTTCACCCACAATCTCATGTCCAACCGATGTTAGAGCATCTTTGACTAGAGTTCTCATGAATTTTGCATCATCAACTATTAATATTTTAGCCATACACTATCCTCTCTGCTTTACTGAATCCAATATAGTATTCGTTATTCTATCTAGGGGAACTATTCTTTCAATTCCACCCATCTCAATCGCTTGACGGTTCATTCCAAAAATAATAGAAGACTCTTCGTCTTGAGCAATTGTATATCCATTTTCATCATGGATTTTCTTAATTGCAAGTGAACCATCCTTGCCCATTCCGGTCATTATAATGGCGACCAAATGACTTGCCCCATATACCGACCTTGCACTGTCGAATAACACTTCAATAGATGGTCGATGCCCATTGACCTGAGGAGCGCTCTGATCCAATTGAATGTATCTTCCACCTGACTTCGCAACAATAGTCATCTGATGATCCCCGGGTGCAATATATACCGTTCCATTCTGAACTATTTCATCATGCTCTGCCTCTTTCACTCGCAGTTTTGAGAGTGAATCGAGCCTTTCGGCAAATGCCTTGGTAAATCCCTGAGGCATATGCTGAACCACTAATATTGGTAAGGCAAAATCAGCGGGGAAACTCATCAATACAGTATGTAAAGCCTTGGGGCCACCCGTAGAAGTTCCAATACAAATAGCTTCTATCTTGTCCTTTTTTTGAAAACCTTTATTTTGTGTATGAATGGTAGATTCTTTCTTGGATGGATGAACTTCAATGATTTTGGATTTTTCCAAACCATCAAAATAACCTCTTACTCGCGAAACAAGTATTCTTCCCAATTCCTTGGGATCTACCTTCATCTGCGCAGAGGGCTTGGAAATGAAGTCTATTGCCCCTTTTTCCAAAGCTTTGAAGGTAGCATCTGCACCATGTTGTGTCAGAACAGATAACATAATCACAGGAATTTTTAGATTTAATTTTTTTAACTCATCAAGAGCTGAGAGCCCATCTAAAACCGGCATTTCAATATCCAAGATGATTAAATCCGGACGTAATTTCTTCGCCAATTCGACACAATCAAGCCCGGTTTTTCCAGTGGCGATTACATCCAAATCTGCTTCTTTGGCTACAATATCCGCAATGATATTTCTTACTAAAAGGGAATCATCTATGATAAGTATTTTCTTAATTTTGGATTCTATCATATTTTAGAGATTAATTCCACCAATTCATCAAAATCAGGTAGGAAAAGTAACATTCCTAATAAATTGTTTCCATCATGATTGAATTCAGTATGCATGCTTAAAAATTTGGTTCTTTCCGGTTTCACAATATCCAAAACTTCATTGAATTTTCCTGTGATAAATTCAGGTACCGAAGGAAGAATCTCGGTTTTTGTTTTATTGGATAAAGAATTGATCACCCCGGAACATACTATATTGGAAATCTCCCCCAGAACGGAAACCGAATCTTCCGAGAGATTGCCCTCTTCAAGATTTTTCTTTCCAAGAAGATTGCCGGCAACTTCCCTTCCATTTTCTTCGGAGAACATCATCAAAAGATTTCCGTTCAAGTCTCCATTCATTCGGATCTTCATACCAAAAAAGTTCTCATCTGAATAGCGAATGTCTTTTACCAAACCATCTTTGTCTGTAAGCGTTATATCAGGAACAAAAAGTTCCACTTCTTTTCCGACTAATTGAGACAGTACCATACCGGCATTCATCATACCTGTATTCATGACGGTCTCCAACTTTCTAAGCTGATCTTTATTGAGCATATCCGAAATGCCTTCAGAACCGGCACCCTGAACGGCTTTCATACGTTCATTTTTTTGGGCAATAAATCCTTTTATTATTTCAGAAGCCTTCTTCTTATGCTCTTCATCCACATCGCCTACTTTCCCTTCTAGATGATGAAAAAATTCGTCTTCGTCATCTTCCGGAACAGGAGGAACAGATGCTACTGATGTAGAAGATGAAACAGATGACGAAGTTTCTACTTCCAATGACTCGGAGATTTTCTCTTGATTTTCCGTAACATCCTCTTTTGGTTCAGGGAGGTAATGATTTTCTTCGGGTTTAGCAGTTGCCTCCCAAGAAGAGACATTGGATTCTTCTTCCTTTTGCTCACGAATCAATTCTTCTTTGCTAACGATAATTTTGGCTTCTTCTTTTTCTTGGATTCTACCGTGATTTCTCTGACCACGTTTGGACTTGGTTTTATCCTTAGCTCGAGACTCAAATAACTTTGCATTGAATATGTTTGTTGCATGCTTGGTTTTAAATACATATTCAGTGTCACTATTCTCAAGAGAACGAACCGAACTAATTCTTTTCATCATCTCGCCGTTGATTTCAATTTCATCATCCCTATTTTCTCCGGAGGCAAGTTCTACCAATCCGGGTATATCCAAAACTAGAATGATAGTTCCATCACCCATAATGGTAGCTCCCGTTAAACCGGGAACATTTTGAAAGTTCTTAGCCAAGGATTTAATTACGGTCTCATGCTTGCCAATCAAGTCATCAACAATGAAACCAAGCTTTCTACTTTTATAATTCACAATAACTACAGGAAGTTCTTCTCTCTCTTCTCCATCTGCAAGACCCACTATGCGATTCAATCTATAGATAGGAAGAACTTCTCCTCTGAGATTGATAATCTCATGACCTTCGAGAGTTGTAATTTGCTCTTGGTTGACTTTTATAGTTTCACCCACTTCCGAGAGAGGGAAGGCATATACTTCTTCTTCCATCACAACCAAAATAGAAGGAATAATAGCTAATGCTTGAGGGAAGCTTAGAGTAAAAGATGATCCTACTCCTTCTTGCGAATTGATTATGATCTTTCCTTTGAATTCTTGAATGAGTTTGTTTACTACATTCATGCCCACTCCACGACCGGATATATCGGTCACTTTATCAGCAGTGGAAAAACCCGGGGCAAAAATAAATTGATAGACTTCACTATCTGTCATACCGGAAGCATCTTCCAGTGTAGCGAGACCTTTTTCTATTGCTTTTTCAAGAATTTTCTTTCGACTTAAACCCTTTCCATCATCTCGAATCTCTACCATAATATTGGATCCGCCTTGGTAAGCGTTCAATTCAATGGTTCCCACAGGAGGTTTTCCTTTTTTTGCTCTTTCCTCGGTTGTTTCAATTCCATGATCGACAGAATTTCGGATAAGGTGGATCATTGGTTCACCGATAGCATCTATTACTTTCTTATCTAATTCCGTGGACTCTCCACGTAATACTAGTTCAATTTCCTTATTGGTCTCCAAAGCAAGGTCTCTTACTAACCTTGAAAATCGATTGAATACAGAACCAATAGGAACCATTCGTATATTCATGATTCCGGTTTGAAGATCCTTCGAGATTCGATTGATCTGATCAATCTTGGATTTCAATTCATTGAATAAAACATCTTCTCCAAATGTAGCAACTAGATCATCATATATTTTCTGAAAGCCGGAATTGGTTATAACCAACTCACCGACATTATTCATCAATTGATCCAATTTATCCGACGAAACCTTAATACTTTTCAAAACAACCTTGGATTCCGCCATGGTTCTTTCCAAAGTTGCGTCGCTTTCCGGCTTTTTGTTTCCGGATTGAGAGTTTGGTTCTTGTTTTTTAGTAGTTGAATTCTTAGCGCTATCTTCCGTTGCTGTTGGAGCACTTGAACTAGAGTTAGCATTTTCTTGAGGGATGGTTTTAGGCTTGGGAGGGAGTTTGAGTCGATTGACATTCATGGTTTCAACCATGTCAATATTTCCCATTTCACAAATTTCCCCTTCCCCCTTACTACTTAGGTAAACAAAGTATAAACTAGAAGATGTGGAACCTGATTCCAATTCTTCTTCTGTCGGCTTGGATTTATATACCAATCCATGACTTCCTAAATTCTGTAGAATCAATGTGAAGCGAAGACCCTTCATCGGAGTGTCTTCTTTTAATATAATTCTGATTTTATAAGGATTTAAACTGGAGTCTTGTTCAAGCTCTTCGTGGATTTCAGCAAGCTCCCCCGCAGAGATTACCAGAGCATCCGAATTCTTGGGTGCGGATGCAGAGTTATCTGAAACGGTTTTCTTTTGAATGGGAGTGGATGCCTCTGATTTTTTTTCAGATTGTGAAGGAGTGGAAGAACTTCTCAACTCGGGATTATTTTCATAATCTTGTAATTCTTGAATCATCTCAGTGTAAGGTTCATCCAATTTTCTGCCATTAGACACTTCGGAGATTACATTTCGAATTAAATCAAAACATTTAAACAATATATTTACTAAAACTGTATTTACTTCCAGGGAACCTTCTCTGATCTTCTGCAGAAGGTTTTCCATTTTATGGGCGAGCTCGGACAGATTGTATAGGCCAACAAAAGCCGCTGAGCTTTTTAAAGAATGAGCCGCTCTGAAAATATCATTGATGATTTCTTGATTGTTATGATCTTTTTCCAGTAGTAAAAGATTGGAATTGAGTTCCTCTACCTGATCTTCGGATTCCTCCAAAAAAATCTCTGTATATTCACCTAATATGCCTTCCACAATTTACCCCTCTTTTACAAATCCCACAAGCTGCTCAATGTCCAAGTTTAGAATCAATTGTTCATTCATCCTTGACACGGAATCAATCAACCTTCCATAACTTAAGTGCAATTCATCAGTAGTATAACTTAAGCAAGACTCCGGGACTTTCAAAACCTGCTTCACTTCATCTACAAAAATCCCAATCCTTTTCTCATTTTCCATGATAACGATAAATCTTGAAGTAGGACTTAGATCGGTGTTACCCAGATCAAATCTCTTTTTCAAGTCCAATATCGGAATGATCTCACCACGCAAGTTGATCACACCTAAAATATAATTTTCTACATTGGGAACTCTAGTGATAGGTACAGGTTTCAGGATTTCGTGAACAGCCAAGAGTTCGAGACCAAAATATTCGTTGTCTACCACAAAACTCAAAAACTGAGATGTTTCTTCCGCAACTGCTTCTCCCAATTCTTGTTCTTCTGTTGTTTCTTGAACTGCCAAATCTTACTCCCCTTTCTCTTTAGTTTAGTATCGACATCTTTTCATTCAATCTAAAAAAGAGAATTTCCCCTTTTCAGTAAATAAAATACCCACAGAAATATCATGCGACTCCCATGCAAATTCCAAAAAAGCATTCTCGTGGAAACATACTCCGGCTATATTTTGTCTAGGGATTCCACTCAATGACTTATCATAGAAACCTTTCCCTCTGCCTAGCCGGTGACCATCTCTTCCAAAACCCAAGCCCGGAACAAGAATAAGATCCAAAAGCTGAGCTGGAATCCTAGATTTTCCAACAGGTTCCATGATTTGAAAGCTTCCCTCATCGAATGATTCCGGCAAAATGAATTCCAATATTTCACCATCAACTCTTGGATAATAAAAATTCAAATTCGGAAATGTCTCATTGAGGAAATCCAGTTTTAATTCCCATGAATCAGCCCGGTATAGTGCGATATTCTTTATTTTCGACTCAGGCTTCAAAAGAAGTTCGTTTATATAGGACGAGATGTGGGTCTGAACTTGCTTGGAAGAATCTGTCTTAAACTCAAATGAATATCCAAGAATGTTTTCTTTAGCTAGAGCTCTAGCCTCGACCTTGGAGAGTGTCATCTAAGGATAGATGTCTCCAATGATTCCTTCTTCCAAAAGAGATATGAGTTTTTTGGTTTTTTCTTCCAATACCGGATGAAAACCTGTATCAGAATTTTTTAACTGATGGAGTTCATCTGCGAGATTCATAGCACATAAAACAGCTAGACGACTCATTGATGCCGTAGGTAGCGAATTCTTCAATTCTCTCATTCGCTCATCAACCATAGAAGCCAGGCCTCGTATGGTCGATTCGTCCGTGTCACCTAGTATGGTGTAGTCCTCACCCAATATCTTTACTTGGACTCGGGAAGGCACATTATCCATGAATATTAATTAGGTTCTTCTTCAATGATGAGAAAGTCATCATCCTCATCGGCATCAAATACAGAGATTGCGTCATCATCATCTTCAATGATAATATCATCTTCATCGTCGAGGTCGATCATCTCAGGCTCAGATGGTTCTTCATCCGATTCTATGCTCACATTTTCAGACATTGCCGAAGGAGGAGGATCAGAAGAAACTTCTTCATCTGCAAGGACTTCTTGTTCTTCAGCCGACACCATCATGTCATCATCGTCATCATCTAACAAAATAATTTCGTCTTCGTCTTCGAGATCTGCAGGAGTAATATTAGCTTCGGCTACAGATCCACTTTCTTCTGAATCATTGTTAGTTTCAGGTGCTACCGGGGATTCTACCGCTGAAGGAGGAGGAGTTGATACAGGAGGAGCAGATGGAGTTTGGCTAGAACTTGCACTTGAAGTTGGTATGATATCCAACTTATCAAGAAGAGAGTTGATTTTAGTCTCCAACAACTCTTCCCTGCTTTTCAATTCAGCTAGTTCTTTTTCCGATGCGTCTAGTTTTTCTCGAAGAGATTTGAGTTCCCTCTCTTTCTCCTCCATAGCAAGCTTCATCTGATCGTTTTCAGCACGAAGTGATTCGTTCTCCGTTTCGAGTCGACTGTTTTCGGATCTTAGATCCCCAATCAACTCCAAAGCCCTAATGACTTTTGACTCTAACTCTTCTATGGTTTGTACTGTAAGCATGAATATTTAACCGCCCTCTTGAATTCCTCGGTTCATTCTAGGATAAATCCTAAATAGATCAAGACTAATTTAAGCCGCTGACTTAACTTTTTCTACAATTGCTTGAAAAACTTCTTTTTCATTGAAAGCAAGCTCAGCAAGGGCCTTCCTATCCAATTCAATACCTAGTTTCTTCAAACCATGCATGAACTGAGAATACGACAATCCATTTTCACGAACTGCTGCATTGATACGAATGATCCATAGCTTTCTAAATTCAGACTTTTTCTTTCTACGGTCGCGGTATGCCCACTGACCTGCTTTCATTACCGCCGATTTGGCTGTTCTGAAAAGTTTCGATCTCCCACCACGAAAACCTTTGGCTTTCTTGAGGACTTTCTTTCTTCTGTTCTTGTGTATTGTACCGTTTACTGCGCGTGGCATAATTATTCTCCGTAGGGCATTAGTTGACGAATGCGACCCATGTCACAATCTTTTAATACATGAGTTCCACCAAGTCTTCTTTTTTGCTTAGGAGACTTCTTCTCTAAAATGTGACGAGTTTTAGCGCCTGCACGCAAAACTTTTCCATTTTTTGTAATTCGAAATCTCTTCTTAGCCGCTCGATTTGTCTTCAGTTTATAGCCAGCCATAATCCTATCCTTTATTATATATTCTAACTTGTTGTCTTAGGATTTAGAACTACTACAATAGTTCTCCCGTCCTGCGCGGGGGTTTTCTCCGGATTTGCATGATCTTTCAAATCCTCAACCATCCGATTCACCACATTCATCCCTAAATCAGAATGCAGCATCTCTCTTCCTCGAAATCTTAGTGTGACCTTTACTTTATCACCACGTTTCAAAAACTCCATCGCATGCTTCATCTTGATTTCATAATCATGATTGTCAATACGAGGCTTCAGCTTGATCTCTTTAATATTGATCACATGCTGTTTTTTCTTCGCTTCTTTAACTTTCTTTAGCTGTTCAAAGCGAAACTTACCATAATCTATAAGCTTGCAAACATGTAAATCCTGATCAGAAGATACTTCAACTAGGTCTAGTTCTGCTTTCTTAGCTCTTTCGAGAGCTTCTTGAATTGTAACAATTTCAGGTCCTTCATCTGTGATGAGTCGAACCTTTTCAACCCCTCTAATCTGTTCATTGATTCGGGTATTGGAAAACCTGTCGTTATTTTGTTTCTGATGGGACCTCTTATGCATTCATTCTCCAGCTATAAATTTCCATATTTTTAAAACTATACCTAAGGGCAACTTTTTTTTACAACTCTTGAGAAATCAATCCCCAAAAGTCCTCTAAACTCATAGATTCCGTTTTTTCTTCGCCCCGTTTCCTTATGGAAACAGATTTGGATGATACTTCTTTATCGCCCAAAACCAATAGGTAATTAGCCTTCCGGAGAATGGAATCGCGGATTTTTGCCCCAATTTTTTCGTTCCTTAGGTCATAGTCTACTCGCAATCCTTTAGCCGTCAAGTATTCTCCCACTTCTTTGGCATATTCGTTATGAGGTTCGGCAACTGTCAATACACGAATCTGGTTGGGAGAAATCCAAAAGGGAAATTTGCCCTCAAAATGCTCAATGAGAATCCCGATAAATCTCTCCAAAGAGCCGTAGATTGCCCTGTGAACCATCACAGGCTGGTGCTTCTTACCATCCCCCCCGGCATACTCCAGCTCAAATCTCGCCGGCATGGAAAAATCCACCTGAATGGTTCCGCACTGCCAAAGTCTGCCCAGACTATCCTTGATATTAAATTCAATCTTAGGTCCGTAGAATGCACCCTCGCCCTCTTTGATTCCATACTCCAATCCTTCATTTTCCAAGGCACTCTTCAGAGAGTTAGTGGCAAGGCTCCAATCTTCATCAGAACCTTGGCTCTTTTCGGGGCGCGTGGCAATAAAGGTCAAAAACTCGGTAAACCCGAACTTTTTGTACACATCAAAGGTAAAATTAATAATATCGCGAACTTCCGATTCCAAAGTCTCCTGCGAACAGAAGATATGCGCATCATCCTGAGTGAAGGCACGAACTCGGAACAAACCATGAAGCACACCGGACAATTCATGCCGGTGAACCGTTCCCAATTCCATATAACGAATTGGTAGTTCTTTATAAGAGTGGAGATGGTGCTTGTAAACCAGAGAACAACCCGGGCAATTCATTGGCTTCACGGCAAAATCTTCTTCATCTATCTGAGTAAAATACATATTATCGTGGAAGTTGTCCCAGTGACCGGACCTCTTCCATAGATCGGAATTCAGAATGGCGGGAGTTCGAATCTCCGAATAACCCCTCTTAAAACATTCCGATCGAATATAATCCGCTAATGCATTCCAGAGAACAGTTCCTCTCGGGTGCCAAAAAGGAAAACCGGGAGCCTCATCTTGGAAGGAGAAAAGATCCATTTCTTTTCCCAGCTTACGGTGATCTCTTTTTTTCGCCTCTTCGATCTGAAATAAATAATCATCCAATTCTTTTTTGGAAGGAAAGGAAACTCCGTAGATACGAGTCAACATTTTATTGTCTTTATTTGCCTTCCAATAGGCTCCACTAATTGCAGTTAGCTTAAATGCTTTTAGTAAACCGGTATTGGGAACATGAGGCCCTCTACAGAGATCATACCATTCGCCTTGTCCATATAGAGAAACAGTAGCATCTTTAAATCCTGCAATCAACTCGGACTTGTATATCTCACCTTCCGAGTCAAATTTTTGAATCGCTTCCTCGCGAGTGAGTTCCCAGCGTTTTACATCCAAGCCTTCCTTCACGATCTTTTCCATTTCTTTTTCAATCTTGGGAAGATCATCAGTGGTAACTGTATGATCGGCAAAATCTATATCATAATAAAAGAATCCTGGACCGTTTTCAATCACAGGTCCAATGGTAAGCTTGGCATCTTTCCAAAGTCTCTGAACTGCTTGTCCCAGTAAATGTGCCGTAGAGTGATGAAAAACTTCCTTGCCTTCCGGATCTTGAAAGGTAATGATTTTAATATTCGTGTCTTCTTGGGGCTTGTAGCTCAAATCCACCGTTTTCCCGCCACCCATTTCCACAGCCAGTGCCTTTGTTTTCAAAAAGGGGAGAGATTCCGAGATGAAATCTTGGAAGCTCTTTCCGGCTGCCAGGGATTTTTGGCTCCCATCGGGTAGAGTCAGTTGGATGGATTGAGTTGCAGTGATTTCGGACATATACAACACCCATATTTCCAAAAAAGCCTGGGATGACTATTAAAAAAAAGCGTCGATCCCATCTTGTCCCGTCAGGTTGCCTGCTCGGGGGCGCAAAGAGCCGGAACAAGATGGGATCTCCTTATCGTGGGAAGATGAAATAACAATGGAAGTAGATGTTATTCACCACAGAGACACAGAGTTAAGAAGGAGATTCAGGGGAGCTTGCTCTTTGGGTTGTG
>JAFIGA010000031.1 GCA_020831715.1 Leptospira sp.
TGATTACCATGGCTGTTAAAAATGAGTATGACAATATAAAATACTCCGATTCACCTGCTATATTATTCGATATTTTGAATAAAAAATTTACCAAAAAATTCAAATCAGTCAATGCGTTATTTTCCTCCATAGTTGTCGATATTCATTTAGATAAGAATGAAATTGTTTACTCCTCGGCAGGCCATCCGGATCAGTATTTGATTCAGAATAATTCAATCATTGCATTGGAAAAGACTGGGAGAATAATTGGTTTAACAGACAATACAATCTACTCTGAAAAAACTTTGTCAATTCAACCAAAAGATAGGTTATTTCTTTTTAGTGATGGTATATATGAGAGGTTCAATCCTGATAAGGAAGAATTCGGTGAGGAAAGATTCCGACATTTGCTTCAAGAAAAATGCAATTTAGAATTAAATAGAATATATTCTGTATTAGAAGCCAAAATCAACCAATTCTGTGAAGGAAAACCCCCGGATGATGATATAAGTTATATCGCAGTGGAATTTTAGGGATATTATTTTCTATTGAATTGCGGATTCATACCCAATCGCAATAGGGTAAAACACCCTATAGTTCTCACAATAAAAAATCCCAAATTCATTGGACAATTTACTTTAACTACAATTCTCTTGTGTATCAGGAGAGAAATGGATGAGGAAAATTGTAATTGTGGTTTCATTAGTATTAACGCCGTTCTTTGCAAATTGCAAAGATAAATCTACAACTGATGTGAATCAAGGCGAAGTAAGTCAAAGCAGTTCAAACTCTGGTAAAGAATCATTAGAAAATCCTGATCAATCGCAGAAGACTGAATTGACTGCTCCCATGGATAAACCTATGGAAAAAGATCCGCAATGTATTTCTAAACCCTATGCTTCGATTTATTATGCTGACCCAATCATTACTAAGGATCCATATGTCTCTTATGAGCGTCCTTTTCTAACCAGTTTACCTTATGTGGAAAAAGGGGACAAGGTCTCCAAGGTTCGTTTTATAGATTCTTGTAATAAAGATAAAATTTGTAAATACCAAGAAAGATATATGTTTTCTAAGGATTTAAATGATTGCAATAAATTAAGAGAGAATCTTCTCCAAAAAATCAAAGATAATAAATCCATTCCGGATATATTGGAAAATCTAACTATTTATGGAAGTCAATTTAAATCGGATGGAACTTCAAGCGTGAATGAAGTGATTATTCCAAACTCTGAAAGGGCTTTCCCGGATACTTATCATTCCGGATTTCGATGGAAGGCTGTTGATTCCACTCTAATTATCTATATAGCTATGGCGCAAGAAGATGTATGTTCTTCGGGTGAAGGTGATGAAGATGGTTGTGGAAATTTTTGTGAGGGAAGAAAGAAATTTGAGGCACTTCATTCAAAAGAATCGGAAGATTCAATTGGTGATTGCATGCTTTATGATAAAAAGAAAGTAACTTGTGAGATCGCAGACATTAAGCCATCAAAAGATGGATCCAAGATAACTTTTAAGGCAAGAAAAATAGAAGCAGATGAAGGTATTCCAACTGACTACTGTAATGTCGAGATACCAATATTTGGGATACCTGTGAAAGAAATAAATATTAGTGAATATTGAATTTTAATTTAACTGATTATATATAATATTTTGAAATAATTAATCAATAAAAATAAAGGAAATAATATGATAAAATTAAATCGTCTAAACTTATTCTTGATTATGGGAGTAATAGTACTTTCTTACTCAAACTGTAAAGACAAAAACAAGGAGTTAACACAAACTTCTTCTCAGCCTGAAATGGAATCCGGTATGGAAGATGATGAGTCAAGTTATTTGGATTATCACTTTGAAAATGGTCAGAAGATTATTACAGTGAAAGAAGATAATCCTCTAGCCAAAGATCCAAAATGTGTTATCTCAAATGAGGCAGGGCTTTATTTTAAACAAGAATCTATGGGTAGGTCCAAGCCGGATCTATATGTATCAAAATTCAGCAAATTTCCCTGGGTAAATATAAACGGAATTATTGCAGTAGTTCGCTATGTATCCGCTTGGGGTGATTACAATACAGAATATAAAGAAGCCTTTATGTATTCCAAAGAGTTGGGAGATTGCAATGATTTGGCGACTTCTATCTTAAAGAAATTGAATGGTATAGATTCGGGTGATAGTCTTGCCGACTTTCTCATGGGATTTCAGATTTACAAGAGCGCATTGAAACCCAATGGTGTCTCCGGTTTGTATCTGGACTCAACATATCTTAAAGATGATCCCATTCCTTATGCGGATGACCCCAAGATAAAGAGCTTTCAATGGAAAGCCACAAAATCATCGATTGTCTTGGATCGAGTTACCGCAAGAATTAACCGTGAGAATTATTCCCCGGAAATAGGAAAAGAATGTGATGAAAAGGATACATATTCTGCCATTCACTCCGGAGGAAAGAAAGAAGGAATAATGTGTTCCTATGATATATTTCAAAAAATATCATGTGAAGTTACAGGGATTAATCTCTCCAATGACAAAAAGAAATTGGAACTCAAAACAAAATTACTCTCATCTTCCCCCAAAATGGAGAATAGTGTATGCAATACCGAAATCTCTTTGGAAGGATACCCTCCTTTTCCTATAGGTTACATCCAGACAGAATACCAAGAATAGGAGGGTTCTTATACCAATAGAGATGGAATGGTCAGTGTTACTTTTGCTTGAAACACACCCTCTCGCACTCTTTGAACTCTAAGGAATTCCCTCCGGCACCAATATCCCGGAATTCCCGGTATTCTTCCAGATCAGGGAATGTCTTTTCCAAAGGACATTTGATAGCTTGATTGAACCTTTGATTGCACTCTCTAAGACATCGAAAGGCTTTTTTTAGAACACATGGTCGAATCCGAAGAAAAACTGCTTATCTTCATCCGACATTGCATAGTCTGCACGAATTATAGTAGATTGGTTCCAAGCTAGTCTTGCACCGATTCCACGACTTACTCGCCAGCCTTTTGCTTGGACTTCTTCCATCCGATCCCAGACCCTTCCCACATCATACAAGGGAACCAAGCTGAAAGTAAAACTCTGATCGCCTAATTTAAAATCAGCGAGTCTGGTTCTTAGTTCAAATTGTGCCATTCCGGTAACGGGAGCAACAAATCTATGTAAGCGAAATCCCCGCAGAGCATAGTCCCCACCCAAGACAGGTGTTCCACCCACTTGAGATTGACTGGACAAGTCGAACATTTCCATAAAGTTGATATTGCTCCCGAAGATATTTCCAAACATAAAATTCGAAGCAAGAGTTACTCTCTTAAAATACTCAGGTAAAATCGGCTGAAAATGGGATAATTGAACCAATTGTTTATTGAAGGAGAAATCAGATCCCATCCAATGATCGGATATTTCGTGGGAATATTCCAAGAAAATTCCTCGACTGGGATCTGGTTCCAAATCTCTTGTATCGTAGATGATGGCAAATGCAAGCATAACAGTATCACCACCATCAAATCCGGAAATATTTTTCTTCGCCCAATAGTCTTCCGGATCCAGCCCATTGGCATCTTCAAACAATTTGGTTCTTCCATGTTGAACAAAGGGGCTGTCCGCATCTTGAAAGGAGTAGTCTTCAATTCGAATTCTTAGATATTCCACTCCAAACATAAATCGAAGTCTTCCACCCAAAGTGACTCTCTCGAAGAGAGCATTGTAGATCTGCTCATAGTATCCGAATTCATTGTAGGATTCGTCGGTCGCGAGGAGGTTTGGATTCTCTCCACGAGTCGGATCTCCTCCACGAACAATTCTTTGGTTGTCCAAGTAGTTTCCCATGTTGTAGAAATTTTGCCTCTGACCTGTTACATTGTTTCTACCACGAAGCGGTCTCATATTGCGAGAACCTATGCCAAAATACGGACTGTTCGGTTCTTCTATATACTCGATATCGAATCTTGCTCTCCATCTTTTGTCGAACCAGAAAGGAAGATCAGCGCCAATCGCTCCGAATAAGCGGCCATTTTCATAAGCCATGAAGTCAACGAGATATTTCTGACGGTATGGAGTATAATTGAAAAAGGGATCATTCTCATCACCATTGATATAGAAAAATGCCTCCCCTCCGATTCCTGTCCCGTTGATAGGGTTGGATTCTGCTTTGGGTATTCCTGTGATGAAATTCCCTCTTTTTTTCTCTGCTATATCATCCTCATTCAGTCTCTTTTCCCATGACAGAGGAAACGGCAATCTTTCTTGCTCCCGTTTAAATTTTTCTGTTTCCTGAATGGGAACAGGATCTTGGACATAGTCTAGAGATTGTGCCGTATCAACTTTTTCCAAAGCATCTGCTTCCCGTGATTCTTCGGATGGAGTTTCTTGAGAAAATATAGGACTTTGAAATAGAAGTCCTGTAAGCATTGGAAATAAAAAAAATATTTTGGAATTGGTATTCCAAATTTTTAGTTTTGTTAAAAACATAAGTCACCTCAATTTTTTTGGTAAATGTGCATATAACTAACATTAAGTGTAGCTATATATTGTTTCTAAAATTTCAAATAGACAAGACATAGAAATACAAAACCAATGAGCTGGCTATAAAATTGTCCGGATGAAATAATTAAAATATCTGAAAAAGGATTTAGAAACTACACCCACCGGGGTCTCCATCATCCGGTGAAGATGAATAGATAATCCTGAGGTTGGATAAGTTGATGTTGCGGAAGTTGGTTGGAAGAAAAGAGCTACCCATTTTGAATATTCTTCTATCTTGGGTGAGATAGATCTTTTCATGGTTTAAAAGATACGCCTTCCCATTGGGGTTGCCTCCTTGGTGTTAGCCTAATATAGTATATGTGAAAGTTCATTGAGACTATCACTTTCGTCAAATTAAAAAGCGTGATATTTAAGTCAATAGATATAATTTGACAGTATTCAGTCAAAGATTAGATCAAACTATAGTGATATTTTTCAATAGGAGGGTTCAACATGCCAATTCAAGAATTTCTCTTTCGTCTGGGGCTTGCTTTCGGGCTGGGAATCCTCATTGGAATCGAGAGACAATATAGACAGAGACTTGCCGGTTTGCGAACTAATACACTTGTAAGTGTAGGATCCGCTCTATTTATCATGTTGTCAGAAAGCATTACAGGCGATGCCAGCCCCTCATGCGTTGCCGCTCAAATTGTGTCCGGGATCGGATTCTTGGGTGCGGGTGTGATTATGAAAGAAGGACTGAATGTTAAGGGTTTGAATACAGCGGCAACTTTATGGTGTTCGGCGGCTGTTGGTTCTCCTCCATACATTGGAAAATGAAGTGTTTCAGTTAAAATCACTACAATCCAAAGATGATGATACAGGTCGAAATGTAACTATTGAAGCCGATGTTCAGTCCGAAGGTAAGCAAGATAATCTCGTTGAAAAAATTATCGGAATTCTAGTGAGAGAAAAAGATGTTACAGGTGCCAGATGGACTGTAGTTGAAAGAAATTCAGATTAATATTTATATCCTAATACCGAAAAAGCAATATTTTATAAGTCAATTTAGGGAGAATAGACATGGAAAAGAATTCAAGACAGATTGTTATCGATAATTTAATAGAATCCCAAGAATACGAAGCCTTAATGGCAATTCTCAAGAAGATGCCTTCAGTAGAAGTTTCGGAGATAATTAAAAACCAGGAGTTTGAAACCCTTGTTTACCTTTTGAGTTTTTTCAATCCGGAAGAACAAGGTTTTATTATTACATTTTTTTCCCATGAATTAATCTACAAATTATTCCAACATTACGACAGAAAGATATTCGCTAAGATATTCTCTCAATTGTCTTCGGATGTTCGTGCTGACTTTTACAATGAGCTAAATAGAACCGAACAGTTGGAAATTTTACCCTTTCTGTCCAAGCAGATTCGTGAAGACGTAATTCATCTGAGTTCCTATGAACCGGAGGCGGCTGGTGGAATTATGATTACGGATTTTGCCACAGTGGAAGCTTCCATGAAAGTTAGCGAGGCGATCAAAAAAATCCGCGAAGATGGTCCATCCAAAAAAATGATTTATTATATCTATGTAGTGGATGATCGAATGAAGCTACAAGGTTTTGTTACTATTAAAGATCTAATATTAGCCGATCCCAAAGCCAAGGTTCAAGATGAGCTTCATTCGGAATTTGTTTACGCTACCGTGGATGAAGATCGAGAACATGTTGCAAGAAAGATTGAAAAGTACAATTTGGTAGCAATTCCTGTGTTGAATGCTCTGGGACAATTGTCGGGTATCATCAGCCACGATGATGCCTTGGATGTAATTCGCGCCGAACATACGGAAGACTTGGAAAAGTTTATGGGTATTGTACCCGACAAGTCTGACTTGAGTTATATGGAGACGAGCTCTTGGCAACATTTTCGAAAGCGTGTGTCTTGGATTACAGGACTCGCAGTCGTGGGAATTCTATCGGGGATGATCATCCATTATTTAGAAGCAACGATTGATAAACTCATAATTATGGCTTTGTATATTCCTATTGTTGCCGATACGGGAGGAAACTGTGGTTCCCAATCGGCAACGGTTGTGGTTCGAGCTCTTGCTTTAGGACAAATTCAAGTTAAAGAATGGTTTATGATCATCTACAAGGAATCGAAAATTTCGATCTTACTTGCTATTGTATTAGGTGTTGTTGCTTTCTTGAAGGTTCTTTTTCTGAGTTGGGAGACTTCAATTCCCACTGAATACAGCTTATTACTGATAGCATTCATCATTTCATTTGCTTTAAGTCTCCAGACAATTACTGCAACAATTATTGGAGCCGGGCTTCCATTGATTGTAAAAAGGCTGGGAGGAGATCCTGCTGTTGCGGCTTCGCCTGCGATTACTACGGTTGTGGATATAACAGGGTTATTGATTTATTTTACAACTGCGGTGATGTTTTTGAAATTGTGAGGACGTTATCGCTTCTCCTACAAACACAACTTTCGTAAACATAAGCACGTTATTGATATTTTTTACAAGGAGTCATTTCCCAACCAAAAATAGCAAAGTATTTAATTGACGCTCATTCATTCTAGGTAAAATTTGAAGTATAATAAAAAATGGAGTAATGCGTGTGAAAAGAATTCTAGGATTGATTATTTTGCTTTTGGTAGTTTTGCTATTCGGAATGGTTTTGAAAACGATATTTCACCCTTTCGCAGAATCCACAACTTCTGAAACAACAGGATTGGATATTCCTGAGTTGACTTCCGACCAGATCCAAAGATTCTCCCGCGGAATACAGATAGCAACAGTTTCCGATTCGGAATACTCTAAAACTAATTTTCTTCCTTTTAAAAAATACATTCAATTTCTTAAGCAAAATTATCCTTTGATTTTTCAGAAGATGAATTTCTATACGATCAATGATTATGGATTGATACTTCATTGGAAGGGAAGAGACTCCAATTTGAAACCTTTGTTATTTCTTTCCCATTATGATGTCGTTGCTCCGGGTGATCCTGACGGATGGAAGGCTCCTGCTTTTTCCGGAAAGATAAAAGATGGTAAGATTTATGGTCGTGGGACTTTAGATATGAAAAACATGCTTCATGGATTGTTGGAAGCATCAACTAATTTATTGGAAAAGGAATTTCAGCCGGAGAGGGATGTATATTTTGCCTTCGGGCAAGATGAAGAAGTGGGTGGATTGGATGGTGCACTAATCATTGCGGAACATTTTAAATCCGAAGGTATAAGTTTTGATTCTGTTTTCGACGAGGGAGGAATTGTTGTAGAAGCAGGAAGCATAAAAGGTGTAGATGCGGATATTGCTTTAATCGGTGTAGCAGAGAAAGGATTTCTTTCTGCTCGCATAACAGTGAAAGGATTAGGCGGACATTCATCTATGCCACCCTTGGAATCGGCTATGGGTAAAGCGGCAAGAATTATGTTGAACCTGGAGAAAAACCAATTTCCATCCAGGATTATACCTTCTATTGAAAATTTCTTGAATCAGATTGGAGGATCAATGGGATTTTCCACGAGATTTGCCATTGCGAATCTTTGGATTATGAAGCCTATCTTATTGAATCAGCTATCCAAAAATCCGGCAACCAACGCCATCACAAGAACTACCACAGCATTAACTATGATGAAGGGGAGCGATGGAACAAATGTACTATCTCCTGAAGTTGAATTTGTAGCCAACTTTAGATTGCTGCCCGGAGAAACGATAGATGATGTAAAAAAACATATCGATAAAGCCGCAGAAGGATATGATATTGAGATCGAAGAAGTTAGCAATACTCGTAATCCCTCCAAGGTATCATCAACTGACACGCATGGATATAAGATTTTAAAAAACACAGTTCGCAAGATTTATCCAAAAGCTATCATTAGTCCCTATATTACTATTGGTGGAACAGATGCCTTTAAATATGAAATAGTTTCAGAAAATATCTATCGGTTCAATCCAATTTTATTGAATAGTAATGAACAGAGAAGTATTCACAACCAGAACGAATATATTAGTTTAGAAAATTATAAAAGAACTATATTCTTTTTCGAGACGATGCTCAAGAATTATGATGAAACATTAACCGGTAATACAAAATAAGAGACATAATGTCACCTTAGAAAAAATGAATTTTTTTATAAAAAAGTTTAATTTTGAGTTGACAGATTTTGTGCGTTGCGTAAAAAGGAGTAGTGCGGTGCACAATCGAAAGATAAAAATCGAAAAAGGATCGCTCAAAACTAAAGGAGATAAATGAAAATGGAAAAAACCATCATTGATATTTTAAACGCAGGAATCGGTCTTCTACAGTCCGGTAAAGAAGGATTGGAGAAAGCTACTCAAGACCTAGAGAAAACTTACAGCGAACTCGTTGCTAAAGGTTCTCAGGATAATTCTGAGGCTGCTGTTCAGATCAGAGAGTCTGTTGATAAAGTTCTAGGCGACATCAAAGAATTTACTAATGTTGCTGGAAAAAACTACGAAGAAACTAGAACTAAGATCGTAGAAAACTACAACAAGATCACTGAAGAAATCAAAAACAAAATGCCAGAAGGCAAAATCGAAGAAGTTAAAGCAAAAATCAATGAAGTTGCAGAGTCTATCAAGAACTCCGGAGCTTCTAAAACTGCTTCAAAATCAACTACTTCAGCTCCAACAGCTTAAAACATTATTGACCTTTCATTCCAATCCTCCAAAACTAACGGAATGAAAGGTTTTTTTATATCTTCAATATTTATTATTTTTTCATTCGGATGTAGCTTCGCTGACTTAAGAAATGAAACTCTAAAACAAGAACCTATTCCGGAAGATTTAACAGACAAAGCATCATCAATTCTCGTATCACCAATTGATCCGGGGCTAGATCCACTCAAATGGAGAGATGTCAGGGGTATGGAATTGTTTCTAATAGATTATTGGAATTCCGGTTTTGTGAGAATGTTCACTCCGGTTCCTGAAAGAGTTCAAGCCATGAAGGTGAAACTTTCTTTCTTTTCCAATACTGCATCTATTAGATTTACAGACGGAAAAGGTCGTGGTAAGGTAATCGGTATAGATAATGGAGAACCTTATATCATAGATCCAAAATTGGGAAAGGTCATGAATAGTGATAATGAAATAAGAATTTATGTCGAATCACTTAGACTTTATATCTTACTTCCATTCATAGTCAATGCTTTTAATAACATAGCTTATATGGATGAAATGGAATATTCTGGATCCCGTTATGATGAAATATTTGCCACAAATGGAGATTGGAAGCCATCGGAGGATTTTGATCAATACAGATTGTATGTAAGAAAGGATACCGGTGCAATAGAATTTATTCGATTTACTTACAGAGATGTTTTCAACTCTTACAAAGGGCTTCTTCATTATGAGGAATACACCAATTTATCGGGAAAATTGTTTCCTATGAAAATCGCCATAAAGGATGATTTTTCCGATTCAAGTTTCGTGCATCAATTGCAGATTGGTAATGTAAAATTCTTAACAACAGAACCGGATTTCGATGACTGATAAATTATGATTTCATGATGGAATCTCTGCATAAATGTCCACTTTGTGAATCAGGAGATACTCAATTCTTTTCTGATCAGCCCATTTCCAGAAACTATTATATTTGTAAAAATTGTAAGTTAATCTCTGTTGATCCTAATCATCTATTGGATTTATCGAATCAAAAAATTAGATATGATTTCCATGAGAATCAGCCGGATAATTCGGGATATATGAACTTTCTTAACAAGGCAATTCTTCCGGCTTTGAATTACATCAATACTTCCGGAATTGGTCTGGATTATGGGTCGGGACCCGGATCCGGGCCTGAGTCAAAATTCGGTTCTTCTGCACTGGCTTATAATCTTATTCGTGATCATAATTGTTCTGTTCAATGCTACGATCCTGTTTATTCTCCTTGGGAGGACTCTGAATTTGAAATGAAACAGAAATATTTTGATTATATTTTTTCTACTGAAGTATGGGAACATTTTACTCATCCATTCCAATCGATTAAACAAATTCATTCGTTATTGAAACCTCAAGGTATTTTAACTGTTATGACCGGAATCTGGAATGAAACCATGGACTTTCCAAATTGGTATTATCCAAAAGATGATACACATGTTGTTTTCTATCATGAAAAAACAATGGAATGGATCTCCGGAAAATTTGACTGGAATGTATTGGAAAGACCTTCTGAAACGGTTTGGATCTTTCAAAAAAACTAATTCCTTATGATTTTAGAATTGCTTTATTCATTTTACATAAAATAGTTTGATTTAGGAGAATCTTTAATTGAACATATATTATCGATTTAGAGATTATATCTTAGAGCCTTATAATGATCTAGATTATCTTTCAAGAGCCAAATCCAAATATCTTTTTATCATAGGTCTTATTTTCATATTTATTATTTTAGGTGGGAGCTTTGGGCTTCTTCTTTTCGTACCGGAAAACTTTTTTAAAGTTTTTAGAAACTTGGGAATAGTTATAATTGGTATACCGCTTTCGATTTATTTAATACGACTGGGTAAATACAATTATGCCAGTGTAATATTTCTCCTTGTATCGAATATTGGTGTGACTATTGGCATGGTTACTCGAGTTTTTGAAAGTCCACTTGAATCAATGTCGACATATTTTTTCTTTGGTTTCGGGGGGATTTCTCTTTGTATGCTTTTTTCCGGTGTGAGAATGCTTACAGTGGTAATTCTTCTATATGTGATGACTCTTGCATTTAATCTATATTATGGTTTAAAAAATATCCCTGAAGAATTTCATCGTTTGTATAAGTTGAATTTTTTCGATGGCTTAATTGGACTAATTTTGGTTTATTCTATCGGTGTTCTTACAATTCGAATTTTCAGAAAGAATTATAGAATTGTAAGAGAACAAAAATCTGAATCGGAGAGACAAAACTTTTTCATCAAAAGTGTTCTTAAAGAAAGTGCACAAAAGGTTATAGATGTATCGAATCACCTTACAGACTCAGTAGGAAGAGTTTCACAAGATGCGACTGAGCAAGTCAGCTCATCTGAAGAAATTTCTGCTCATATAGAGGAATTGGAATCCGGTATCCATGCAATTGCACTTAGAGCTAAAGAGCAAGAAGAGCAGATGGATATTTCTAAAATGAAAACAAAGGAACTATCCAAAAATATGCAAGATGTTTCTAAGGAAACCAATCATATTCTGGGAGAGATTCAAGAGATGATGGATAGATATCGCTCAGCCGAAAGAAATATTCATTTAATGAAGAATAGTATTGAATCAATCCAAGCAAGTTCCAAGGAAATGAAAGGTATATTGAAGATCATTACTGACATATCCGGTCGAGTGAATATGCTTGCCCTCAATGCTGCAATTGAAGCCGCTCGAGCCGGTGAAGCGGGCAGAGGATTTTCCGTGGTAGCCGACGAGATATCAAATCTTGCGGAGAAAACTAGCAGTAGTGTAAAAAATATTGATTCCTTGATTCATAAGAATAATGAGGAAATTTCACAAGGATTTGACCAGGTTGAGTCGGCAATTTTGGATTATTCCAAGGTTGCTGAGGGAATTCAGTCGATCAATAGTTTAATCCAGTATTTAAGTGATCTAACAGATCAACAATCCAAGTCCAACCAGGAATTGGAACAAGATTCCAAAATTGTATTACATCTATCTAAAGAAATATCCGAGTCGACTATGGAGTCGAAATCTCAGACAGAGTTTATCTCTACCACTATGGGTATTATCAGTAATACGACTCAGCATTTTACTTCAGCAATATCAGAGGTTGAGGAGTATGCTAAAAATCTTCTGGAAATGGCTCGCGAGCTGAATCACAAGATAGAGAGCCAGGAATCCAATTAATCGGATTTCTCATCCGGTTGGGGGATGAACTTGGGTACGCAACTCATTGCGAATCCTTCTATGATATAACAGATAGCATCTCTAGTTTCACATTTAAGAGTCTTGTCATAATCGATACCGTCTACTTGTGTCGGAATTTTTGTGCATTGAAATCTATCTTGTGGGTCGGGAGATGGAAATTGCGGAGAGGACTGTGCTTTGAGACTTCCTGAGGTCAGAAATATGCCCCCAATTGCAGTCGCTATAAATACGATCAGTACACTTATTCTAAGATTCCGAAGAAATTCCATAGGTTCATGATTCTTGATAGATTTTGATTGTCTAGTGAAATTTGCCCAAAGTGAATTTTGCCAAAGGATCAATATCAATCCATGACATCGATTGCTAGCATTTTTTGGGGTCAAAATTGGTCATTTGATTGAAAATACCCAAAAAAGAGGTCGCAATAATCTATTTTTTGAATTTTTTCTTGACTTTCTCAAAAAAAATAGCACCTTAGTACTATGAATTAGCACTCTAATATACAGAGTGCTAAGAGGTAGATTAGATGGAACTTTCACCTAGGCATAGAGCAATTCTCAAATCTTTGATAGATGAATTTGTCTTAGACAATCGACCTGTCGGATCCAAGACACTTTCGGAGAGATATGATTTAGGTCTTTCTCCCGCCTCCATTAGGAATGTTCTAAAGGAGCTGGAGGATTGGGGCTATCTTCTATCGAGACATACTTCAGGAGGAAGAGTTCCTACTGAAAGGGGTTACAGGTTTTATGTAGATAGTCTCGTTGGTTTGTATGAATTGACTCTGAAAGAAAAGCAGAGAATCCAAGAAGAGTATCTAAAGATGCAGTTCAAGCTGGATCAGATTCTCGTTGCTACCAGCCGTGTGCTCTCCAGTCTTTCGTCCAGTGCGGGAGTTGTATTGGGACCGGAGAGAAGCTTGGACACTCTGAAACATTTGGAGTTAATCCATGTGAATGGTGGTGAGGTTTTGGTAATTCTTGTTATGAGATCCGGAACTGTGATACATAGAAATATATTTCTCGATATGCATATGGGGCAAGAATCTCTTTACAATCTATCGAGATATTTAAATGAAAATATCATAGGTTACGATCTGAATGAAATAAGAGAAACAATCATCCCATCTATGATGATTCGTCGAGATGGACCGGATGATTTTTATAGACTTGCTTCTGTCTTAATGGTGGCACTTCAAGTGGATAATTCATCCGATGATAATATCTTCATCGATGGATTGAAGAACATGGTGGAAAATTTCAGAGAAGAGGATGATAGATTACAAAACGTTCTTACTCTGCTCGAAGAGAAGACATTTCTCAAGAAATTCTTCTCAGAATACATTCACCATGATGGAATATATACTATTATAGGGAAGGATGGAGATGATCAGCTAAGTGGTGTAACCATAATAGCGACAAATTATCGTATGGGTGAAAAGAGAATAGGTTCAATGGGAATCATTGGGCCACAGAGGATGAACTACAACAAGACTTTACCGCTTATGGAGTTCACTTCTAAGTTGGTGTCAGAGATGCTAACGAAAATTAGTAGATAAGGTATAAGGAGAACAGGATGAATACAGAAACTATGGAACCTCTTGAAAACCAAGAATCCGGAAATACTGAATCCGGTCACACTGCGGAAGCAGTGAATCAAGAAAAGGATGAAAACATGGAAGGTGTAGAAAATATTGAAGAAGTATCTGAATCCGCAGAAGCAGAATTGACTGCTGAGGAAAAATTGAAGGTGGAATTGGATAATTCTTTGTTGGAAGTGGAAAAATTTAAAGATTCTTGGTTGAGAGAGCGAGCTGAGTTTGTTAATTACAAAAAGCGAACAGCAAGCGAGCTATTGAATTCCAGAAAGGAAGCAGTTCGTCAGTTTATTCATGATATATTAAATCCAATGGATAACTTGGATTTGGTTACAAATGTTAAAACGGAAAATTCCGAACTCAAAGCATTTGTAGATGGTGTAAGGATGGTTCAGAAAGAGTTTTTGGGAATCATTGAAAGGGAAGGTATTAAGAAATTGGAACCGGTTGGTGAGGCATTTGACCCCACAACCATGGAAGCAATTTCATCCGAAGAATCGGAAGAATATAAAGAAGAAGTGGTAATTGAGGTATTTCAACCGGGTTACTACTACGAAGATGCCGGCAATAAGCATTCCATCAGACCATCAAGGGTTAAAGTGGGAAAGCCTGTGTCGGAGAACCAGACGTAAAATATTAGGAAATTAGAAAGGAGAAGTAAAGATGTCTAAGGAAAAAATAATTGGTATTGATTTAGGAACAACGAATTCATGTGTTTCTGTTATGGAAGGTGGAGACCCGATTGTGATACAAAACTCAGAGGGAGCAAGAACTACTCCTTCAATTGTTGCATTCACATCAAAAGGTGAAACCTTGGTTGGGCAATTCGCCAAGAACCAAGCAATAACAAACGCAACAAATACAGTTCGTTCGGCAAAAAGATTCATTGGAAGAAGATTCAATGAGGCGGGTGAAGAAACCAAGCACGTATCTTACAAGGTAGTGAGAGCCGGCAATGATGGTGTTAAGTTTGAAACACCACAAGGTGAGTTTACTCCTCAGGAAATTTCCGCAAGAATCCTTCAAAAAATGAAAAAGACTGCAGAAGACTATCTCGGTCATGAAGTTACCAAGGCTGTAATTACTGTTCCTGCATACTTCAACGATGAGCAGAGACAAGCAACCAAGGATGCCGGTCGAATTGCAGGTTTGGAAGTGGAGAGAATTATCAACGAGCCTACAGCAGCGGCATTGGCTTATGGTTTTGACAAGAAACAAACCAACTCCAAGATCGCAGTATATGATTTAGGTGGTGGAACATTTGACGTATCTATCCTTGAATTGGGTGATGGTGTCTTCGAAGTAAAATCCACAAATGGAGATACTCATTTAGGTGGGGATGACTTCGACCATGCTATCATGACTTGGATGATTGACGAGTTTAAGAAGCAAACCGGAATCGATGTTTCTTCCGACAAGAACACAGTTCAGAGACTGAAAGAAGCTGCTGAAAAGGCGAAAATCGAATTGTCGGGAACAACCACAACTCAGATTAACATTCCCTTCATCACTGCTGATGCTAGTGGACCGAAGCATTTGGATATGACTCTAACTAGAGCAAAATTTGATGATCTTACAAAGAGTCTTGTAGAGAGATCTCGAATCCCATGTGTGAACGCACTAAAGGATGCAGGACTTTCTCCCGGTGAAATCAATGAAGTTATCTTGGTTGGTGGATCCACTAGAATTCCGGCAGTACAAGCATTGGTTAAAGAAATTTTCGGAAAAGAGCCAAACAGATCAGTAAACCCCGATGAAGTTGTTGCCATCGGTGCGGCAATTCAAGGTGGAGTGCTTGCAGGGGATGTAACAGACGTATTGCTACTTGACGTTACTCCGCTTTCTCTTGGAATCGAAACACTCGGTGGTGTGATGACTAAGCTTATTGAGCGTAACACTACTATTCCAACCAGAAAGTCTCAGGTATTCTCTACTGCGGCTGACAATCAAAATGCGGTATCTGTCCATGTTCTTCAAGGTGAGAGAGAGATGGCTAGCCACAATAGAACATTGGGAAGATTTGACCTACTTGGTATTCCACCGGCTCCAAGAGGAGTTCCTCAGATTGAAGTAACATTTGACATTGATGCCAATGGTATCGTTCATGTTTCTGCGAAAGATCTGGGAACAGGAAAAGAGCAAAAAATCAGAATTGAATCTTCTTCCGGATTGAGTGAAGATGAAATTCAGAAAATGGTTAAAGAAGCGGAAGCTCATGCTGATGAAGATAAAAAAATGCGCAGCATAGCAGAAGCTAAGAATGAGTTGGAAAGTATAACCTATGCTCTGGAAAAAACCATCAATGAGTCAGGTGATAAAATAGCCGATAGTGAAAAGCAGATTGCTCAAGATGAGATCAAAAGAGCTAAGGAAGCTATTGATTCCGGAGATCTGGATCGATTGAATTCTGCTAAAGAATCTATTACTAAAATCGCTACAGAAATCAGCACAAAGTTGTATTCTCAAGGAGCTCCCGGAGCAGGTGGAGATGCAAGCGGTGGACCAGGTGCTGGACCTTCTTCCGGTGATGCAGGAACAGGCGGATCTGCAGAATCGAATGAAAAAGTAGTTGATGCTGACTATACAGTAGTAGACGACGAGAAGAAGTAAGCGATGGCTGAAAAAAGTTACTATGAAATCCTGGGCGTCCAAAAGGGCGCCTCGGATGCAGATATAAAATCCGCCTATAGAAAGTTAGCGATTAAGTATCACCCTGATAAAAACAAGGGCAACGCTGAAGCTGAAGAAAAATTCAAAGAAGCTACCGAAGCTTACGAGATCTTAAGAGATCCTCAGAAGCGTCAAGCCTATGATCAATTTGGCAAGGCTGGTGTTAATGCAGGAGCCGGTTACGGTCAAGGTGGATTTGGACAAGGTGCTTATACAGATTTCTCCGATATCTTCGGAAACTTCGAAGATATTTTTGAAGGATTCTTCGGAGCGGGAGGTCGTGGTGGCAGAGGTGGTCGCGGTGGAATTCAGAGAGGCTCTGACCTTCGCTATAATCTAGAGATTAGCTTGGAAGATGCGGCTCTGGGAAAAGAAGTGAAGATTGAAGTCCCTCGAAATGAAACCTGTGGAGACTGTGGTGGCTCAGGTGCCGCTAAAGGAAGTTCTCCATCAACTTGCCCGGATTGTGGTGGCTCGGGACAGATTCGAAGAGCACAGGGATTTTTCTCTGTTACAACAACTTGTCCGAGATGTAGTGGCCGCGGAAAGATTGTAACTAATCCTTGTAAGTCTTGTCGTGGTCAAGGTGTTGTAGAAAGAAGAAGAACAATTAATATTAAGATTCCAGCCGGAGTAGAAAATGGCTCTCGGTTGAAAGTGACCGGGGAAGGGGAAGCCGGTCCGAATGGTGGACCTCATGGAGACCTTTATGTTGTAACTCAGGTAAGAAAGCACCCTACCTTTGAACGAAACGGAAGTGATCTTATAGTGGTGAAATCTATTTCCCTTGCCTTGGCTTGCTTGGGTGGTGAAATTGATGTTCCTACTATTGATGGAAAAACTATATCTTTAAAAATTCCGGAAGGGACTGAATCGGGTCAAGTTTTTAGAATGAAGGGTCTTGGAATTCCTTACATCGGAGCTTACGGAAAAGGGGATCAACATGTAGTTGTAAAAATTTCAATTCCCAAGAAACTTTCCAAAAGACAGAAAGAGCTTTTGGAGGAATTTGCCAAGGAGAGCGGTGAAAAGATTGGTTCCGGGAAAAAAACAGGGTTGTTTTCTAAATAATTCAGGAAAATGATAACATTATGAGTGAAAAGATTCGACTAGGAGTCATTGGAACCGGTCATATGGGACAATACCATGTGAACGTTGCAAAGCAGCTTTCGCAAGCCGATTTATCGGGTATATATGATGCTGATTTAGAGCGAGCAAGTCAGATTGCTGAAAAACATGGAACTAAGAAATTTACCACAATAGATGAAATGTTGGAGAATGTGGATGCTGTTGTAATAGCGGCGCCCACATTTCTGCACCACGAAATTTCGAAGAAGGCACTCAATGCCGGGAAGCATGTCCTGGTAGAAAAGCCAATCGCCGAGACAGTAGAACAAGCTAAAGAATTGGTTAAAATTTCCCAAGAGAAGAAACTGGTTTTCCAAGTTGGACATATTGAACGTTTCAATGGAGCGGTCTTGGAATTGGGAAAAATCATTCGAAATCCACTTTTGATTGAGTCCCGAAGGCTCTGTCCTTATAATGCTAGAATCAAAGATGTTGGTGTTGTGTTGGACATGATGATTCATGATATTGATATTATTTTAAACTTGGTGAAGTCGCCTGTCGTGTCCGTGAGTGCTAGAGGTAACAAGGTTGTCTCGGAGCATGAGGATATTGCGTCGGTGGTTATATCATTTGAAAACGGCTGTGTTGCCAACATGAACGCATCGCGTTGTACTCAGGCGAAGATTCGTACTTTGAATATATCAGAAGAAGATTCTTATGTATTCCTGGACTTTACCGATCAGGAAATCGAATTGCACAGACAAGCAAGTTCGAATACTCAATTGGGTAACGGTGAGATTAAATACAAACAAGAATCAATCGTTGAAAAGATATTTGTCCATAAAGACAATCCATTGAAACAAGAGCATGAACATTTTGTAAATTGTATACTTAATCCTTCTATTGAATATATCGGTGGAGATTCCGATATAAAGACATTGGAAGTAGCATACAAAATCTTGGAAGATATACAAAATAAATAAACTTTATGGAAAAACCTGAATCAACGAAAGGAAAGGTTTTGATTTCAAACTCTACGGTTGTAACTGATTTTTTCTATAAGACAGTTATTTTCATGGTTGATCATGACAAGACCGGAGCTTTTGGAATTGTATTGAACAAGAGATCGGACAGTACTGTCGGTGAAATTGTGAAGAATATGCCGGATCTTTCCTCCGCTAACCATTTCGTTTGGGTAGGTGGCCCGGTTGATTCCATGTTCGTCTGCATCGTCCACAAAAGTCCTGACGCAGTCGATGCCGGTATAGAAATCATCCCTGGTGTCTATATGGGAAGAAGCTATGATCTACTGGTCTATCTTGCTGAAAATGACTTGGAATACCGAATCTATCAGGGATATGCGGGTTGGGGTGCCGGTCAATTGGAATCGGAGTTCGATCGGTTTTCCTGGGTAGTTCACAATCCGACTGAAGAGATGCTATTCAATTCCGAAGATCCTGAAGTCATGTGGAAAAATACGATGATAGATAAAGGTGGGATCTATAAATATTTTGTGGAGCACACAAAAGATCCTATGTTGAATTGATGCAAAAGGCAGAAGGATGGTTTATAATCTAAGAACAGGACTCTTTCTTAAATATTTGCCAATTTCAATATGATAGCCTTCTGGGCATCCAATCGATTTTCCGCTTGGAAGAAGATAACTGACCTATCATCTGTTACAATATCCCTTGTGATTTCATATCCTGCATGAATCGGCATATCATGCATTACCTTCGCCTTAGTGTGTTTGAGTAATTCTGAATTAATTTGGTAGGGCATCATCAATTGTATTCGCTCTTCTTTTTCTTTAGCGAAGCTGGGATCGTTGAAAAATTCCATATCCACCCAAGTATCCGTATAGATATAGTCTGCATCTTTTACTGCCGTATGGAGATTTTTCTCCCAAGATACTGTTTTTTTCTTTTCGGCACGTTGTACTGCTTGCTTGGAAATATAATCATCATCGGCAATTGGCGTTACTAATGTAAGGTGGATACCCAGAGCAGAAGTAATTTCCAATAGGGAATTCACAACATTATTGTGAACACCGATATAAGTTATTTTTGTATCTTTTAACTTCTTTGGTGAATCCAAAGCAACAGTGAGAGCATCCGCTAGGGATTGGCAAGGATGATATAAATGACAACATCCGTTGATAAGTGGCACATGTGATCCTTTCTTTAAAGTGAGAAGATCTTCATGTCTCTTCAATCTTGCCATAATCAGGGAAACATTTCTGGAAAGATATTCAGCTTCAAAGTCTATGTCGGAGAGTTGAAAATTGGAAGAAAGCCAATCTAAAAATATAGCATGTCCACCCATTTCCGTCATACCCGCTTCGAAAGATACCCTTGTTCGTGTGGATGTCTTCTGAAAAAGCATGGCTAGAGTTCGACCGTGCATGTGGCCTGCGAAAAATACGCGGTTATTTTTAACGTAGATGGCAAAATCCAAAAGATCTTGGATTTCATCATCACTCCAATCTTCCCAAGAAATTAAATGGTGTACTGACGACATAGATGTTTTTATTATCGGATCAATGAGGTAAAAAAGAAAGCCCGCCCTTTCAGACGGGCTCGAAAAAGATTCTCGGATGGAGTATTGTAGGAAGAAAAATACTTAGGCAACAGCCATGATTCTAGCTATGAGCACATCTGGGAGTAAAACTTCTTCAGTAAATTCTAAACCAAATTGGTGTCCCTTTTTGGTTTCTTTTGTCCAAGCAACGGTTCCGGTGTAGCGGATCTTGATGTTGAATTCTTCTCCTTCGATCACTCCGGATATTAAATCTCCTGCTTGGATTTCGATTGGGTTCTCGGAAAGTCCCGATGCTCCAGTTTCTGAAATATTGAGGACGTCCGATTGAATGAATTCCGGCTCGTCATTTCTAGCGTAAATCTTGACTTGGAAGTCTTTCATTTCACTGGCATAAACTCTTTCTCTATTTCTTGCATCTTTCATAAGTAGCTCCTAAAATAAGCTATTTATATAGATGCAATAATCGTGCCAAATGCCTGAAACCCTAAAATGAACACTGTTTCCTTTATAATTTGTATTTCTCGTATAAATATAAATAAATGATTGCTTAAGAATTGAGCAAATTGGATAAAAAATGAAATAAAATGGGTATTAATGTTTAAATTTCTTGAATTATGAGGGTCAAAAAAAAAATTAGTATTATGATCAAACAAATGTCACTACTTTTTTCAATTTTCTTAGCGGTTTTTCTACTTAATTGTGGACCCTCTGAAGAGACGATCAAATTACAAAAGAAAGCTAAAGCCAATTTTGGTGTCATTCCCGACAAGATGCCGGGATCTGAAAATGACAATGAGGAAAGAATTTCTCTTGGAAAGAAGCTTTATTTTGATACGATTTTATCGGAAAATAACACCCAGTCTTGCAATTCTTGCCATAATATTGAAGGAAAAGGTGGTGGTGTTGACAATCTACCCACTTCACCGGGAGCTTTTGGGAAAAAAGGGGATAGAAACTCACCTACAGTCTTAATGGCTGGATTTCATTCTATGCAGTTTTGGGATGGACGTGCCAAAGATCTAAAAGAGCAGGCAAAAGGACCGATTTTGAACCCAATTGAAATGGCAATGAAGTCTGAGGGTGACGTAATCAAAAGATTGAAGGAAGAAAGTGAATATCCTAAATTATTCCAGGCAGCGTTTCCTGACTCCAAAGATCCAATTACCTACGAGAATTTAGCAGAAGCAATTGCAGCTTTTGAAAGAACTTTGATTACTTATGATAGATTGAACGATTTTATCAAAGGAGACCACAAAGCGCTATCCAAGGTAGAACAAGAAGGGTTGGAGCTTTTCTTGGCAAATGGTTGTACATCCTGCCACAATGGAGTTGCTCTTGGTGGACAATCACTCCAAAAAGTTGGTCAAGTTCATAAGTATGAAACAAAAGATCTGGGTAGATACGAAGTTACTAAAAATGAAAGCGATAAATATCTATTCAAAGTTCCTTCTCTGAGAAATATTTCGTTAACGGCACCATATTTCCATGATGGTAGCGTTGAAAAACTTGACCAAGCTGTTAAACTTATGGCTTATCACCAATTAGGAAAAGAGTTAAATGACAATGAGATTTCAAAAATTGTTAAATTCCTAGACTCCCTTACAGATAAAAACAGACTCTAATACTTGACCTTTTCTCACCATCCCTAGTAATGGAAGCTAGGGATGTACTTTATGAAGATTCTGATTATTGATGATTCAATCGAAAAGAGCAAGATAATCCAGAGAATTTTAAAAAAAAATCTTCCCTACACAGTAGACATCTCCCACTCAGCTGAAGAAGCTTTTGAAAGATTGGGCTTCGTAGGGGACGAATCAAAATCCCATATCCCGTATCAAATTCTTTTAATGGATATTTTTATGCCGGGAATGAATGGTATAGAAGCAACCAAAAAGTTGAAAGAAGATGAGAGATTTCAAGATATTCCCGTTCTTATGATTACCGCTTCCAATGATGAAGAGTCTATTGATTCTGCTTTCAAAGCCGGAGCAATGGACTATATCACTACCACACCGGTTCGTGAATTGGAATTGTTGGCTCGTATAAATTCTGCTATACGCCTTTACAATGAAATGGAAAAGAGAAAGAATCGAGAAAGAGAATTGCTTATTAAAACCTCAGAGTTGAATAAAAGCAATCGTATTCTTGAAAAAATTTCTGCCCATGACCCGCTTACAAATTTATATAATCGAAGATATATGGATCAATTTTTGGATCAAGAATGGGCGAAGATTGAATATGGGACTCATTCATTATGTGTTCTAATGATAGATGTGGATCATTTTAAATCTTATAATGATGAATATGGACATCAAATGGGAGATGAAGCTCTGAAAAAAGTCGCACGAGTATTAAAAGAAACTGCAAAGCGAGGAAGAGATATCGCCGCAAGGTACGGAGGAGAGGAGTTCATTGTTATATTGCCGGATACTAAATTGGATGGTGCTATGGTAGTAGCTAATCTGATTTTGAAAAAGATAAAAGATGGTAAAATAGAACATAAATTTTCGACTCATGATAATTTCCTTACTTGCAGTGTTGGAGTCGCAGGAATTTCTTTTCAAGAATCATTAGGAAGTTCTAAAGAAAAATTAATTGGTAAGGCAGATAAAGCATTGTATGAAGCGAAGAACTCAGGTCGTAACAAGGTAGTGTTGTATGAATAAAAACAGTCCTCAATACCAAGAAATATATTCCTACATGAAAGAATATGTTTACCGATATTCCGAAAAACCATTTCTTCTTGCTTCCGGAAAAGAATCGAATCATTATTTTAATTGTAAAGAAATTACACTCCATCCTGAAAGATTGGCAAAAATTTCCCATGCCTTTATAGATTTACTTATATCTGATAATATTCCTAATCAACCGGAATCGGTAGGAGGCTTGACTTTGGGTGCCGATCCCATATCTTACGGAATATCTCTTGCCTATGCCGGATCTTCTAAATTGGTCTATCCATTGGTTGTTAGGAAAGAAGTTAAGGGACATGGCACTCAGAAAAGAATTGAGGGCTATTACCAAAAGGTTAGATCCTGTCTTGTTGTGGACGATGTGATCACAACCGGAGGCTCTACCTTGAAAGCTGTGGAAGCATTGAGAGAAGCAGGACTAGAAATTACGCAAGGAATATGCATTCTTGATAGAGAGGAGGGTGGTTGGGAATATTTGAAAGAGAATGGAATCACCATGTATTCTCTGTTTAAAAAATCGGATTTCTTTTAATGGAAAAATACTATCGCTACAATGTAAAAAAGTTTAAATCGAAGTTACAGATGCGATTTTCTGTTGTGCTTGTATTGTTTTCCGTATTTTTAATTTGGAATTTTTTACAGATACCCGATGCTGACAGAAAAGAATTTCTGACTTTGTTTCTTCCTATGAGTGCACTATTAGGATTGTTTTTGTACCGAAGTTTCAAAAGACAGATTGCTATGTTGGAAGATGTTTCTGTTTCGATTGATGGTCGAATTCTAAGGCAATACAATAAGACGGAAGAAGCCGGGGAATATGATCTTGCCGGTTTAGAGAAAATATTCACTGATACATACAGATCTTATCCTCGTGTTATTTTGGAATGGGATGACCGTGCTCTATCTTTTGTCAATTTAGAGAATGTAGAATTATTTGTTGCCGAAATTCAAAATATCACAAAATTAGAACCTGAAGTTTTTCCAAACACAGAATCCATTATTTCTCTTCGAGCTATTCCTTATCTTGCACCAAGTGTTATCTATTTTTGTGTTGTTTTGTATTTTGAAAGTAAAGCAATACAATATTTAAACTGGGAGACATTCTTTTTATTTTTGAATATGAATCTTATCATTTATGTATTGTATGGAACAGGAAAAGATGCAGAAAAATACTCAGAAGTGTACCAGAATAGGAGAAAGATACTTTTTGTTCTACTTGTAATATTTATTTACCAAGTATTTACCCAGTTTAGTTCTTCCTTGGGTTTGTTCTAAGAAGATTTAATTTTCCTTGGGTAATTCTTCTAAGTTCAATCATCTCATTGAGGTGCCGTTTTAATATAGTATCTTGGCTTGTTCTGCTTTCCATTGTTTGGAGAGTATCCCTGATATATTTTAAATTTTCTTCGTCTTTAATCTTACCGGTTTGGATCAATTTCTTAACTGTATCGAATTCATATTTTCTAAAATGAATTCTTAATAAGAATTCTATGGGGAAGCTATTTGTTACTTTGCTCCATTGGCTGTTGGGGTTCTCCGAATTATCTTTCTCTTTTGGGAGTTGATCTATTGCTCTTGATTTTTGTTCCAATTCTTCTTCAAGAGAAGGCACTTCTTCATCAGCTTCTGAGTAGATATCCTTTATCTTATTTTTTTTCCATGAGTCGGTGTATTCAACAGCAGAATTTGCTAAAACTCTAGAGAATTCCTCTATCATCACTGCTTCGTTCAGCGCTTTTCCCATGGGAGTATTGTTGTACTCTTTGGCTTTTGGAAAAAGTTCTTTTATGATCTGGAAAGGAGATTTCTTTTTGTAGAAAGTTGATTCGTAGGTCTTTTCCAGCCTAAGTTCGGAATATCTTTTTAGATCATTCAATAAACTGGATTCAGCATATACGAACGAATCCGTACCGGGAAGAAATAGGTTCGTATCTGGAACTACTATATTTATAACAAAGATATAATGAGCATCTTTGAGTTCTGTCAAAATTTTGCGGATGGCTGTCTCCTCCATTGCAAAATGAGCACACCATTCTTTCATATGGGTTTCAGTATTGGGAATTCGCTCCCTGCCATCTCGACCCGATGCATTGATATCTTTTATCATCTCTGCAAGTTCGAGTGCAATTTTTACTTTAGAACCCATATTTACATATTTTAATTAGTAAACTATTTTTGCCAAATCAGTTTTAGGGTAGTAATGGGACAAAATACTAGCATAGTTGTAATTGTTTTTCGCCATACCAAATGCACCCCATTGGCTCATGCCAACACCATGTCCAAATCCTAATCCTTTGATATAGAAAGAATTGCTTTCTTTTTTAATTCCAAACTTAAGGGATTTCAATTTAGTTTCGCCAACCATTTTGCGAAAATCACTTCCTCTAATATTGAGAGTTCCTTTTTCTCCTTTTATTTCCAGAATTTCCACTCTTTGAGAAAGATTTCTTTTAATTACACGGATATCAGTAATATATCCCACACCTACTGAAGCTAGTAGTCTGTTCATCTGAACAGAAGCGATTCTATCTTCCCAGGAATAATTTGGTGCATCTTGGTCGTATTTTGAATCGACATGATCCAAATAGGGAAGCTTTGCAGACCAAACATTTTCAGGTCTTTCAGTGTAGCCACCGGCATTTGAATGAAAAAATGCTTGAATTGGCATGCCTTCGTGAACAATGATTGTACCTTTTGTATCATCAACGGCTTTTGTAGTTCGTGGAGTTTCTTTGTCTAATCCGGAATAAACTTGACTAGCAGTTGTTTTGCTAACATCGAAAGGTTCATTTGCCTTGTTGAGCATTTCTCTGATTACATAGGTTCTGGCACAGACAGCTTGAGCTTTGAGTGCTTCCTCCGGCCAACTGGAAGGAACCTCTGAAGGGACAACCGAGTAAAGGTAATCTTCCAAATTGACTAAATTCACAATAATAATTTCTCCATTGATGGGAGTAAGAAGAATTCTACCGCGGTATTTTATATCCCCAAAACTAATCTCACCATTTTGAGGTTTGATTTTAATTTCTGCTTTTAGGGCTTCAGGATTAATCTGAACGAGATCAATGGATTTTTTAATCAGGAGATCATTGACATCATATACTTCAAGCAAACCGGATGACTTGAATCGAATTTGTTTTTTAGATTCCTTTCCCAATAGTACCCGAACCTCATTGACATCCTTTCGAGTTTTGGGTGGTTTCCAAGTCTGTGTAATGAAACCTGCACAATGGTTTAAAAGGAAAAAGATAAGAATCGATATAGAAAGAAAAGAAAGCCTCATAGTATAATTTTCGGGGTTTTTCAGAATTTTAGGTAAATTTTATCGAGCAATTCAGATGAAAATACAATAAAATGATAAGAATTCCTCAGATACCTTTCTACTCTATGTTCGGGGTATCTGAGGTTTTGGTTCAAGTTTTTTTATAAATAGAGACTTAATCCGACGTTTACTTGTCGGAAAGGACCCGGTTGGATTCCTTCAGGAAGTCTTGTGGAAATATACTTTCGATCCATAAGGTTTTTAGCAACCAAGAAGACCGACCATTTTTCCTTTCGAATTCCTATAGAAAGGTTTACCAACTCGTAAGCCGGGATCACACCATTCAAACCATTGGTCTCACTTGCTCCTGTTCCGTAACCATTGAATCTCGCTAGCTGGTTCAAGTTATTCGGGAGTAGGTCTTGGCCATAGTAAGTTCGAGTGTTTTGCAAATCATTGTATTGCTTGGAAAAATACTGCCACTCACCCATGACATAAAATCCATTTGGTGCTTTGGTTCCGAAGGCAACCGTTACAACATCTCTTGATACATAAGGAAGTCTATTGCCGTTTGTATCAATATGAACCAATGGATCAGTGATTCCTTTTTCCCATGCATCTAAGTTGAATGTGTATTGGTCGGAATGAGCTTCATTTCTGGAATAGATAACTTCCAGAGGAACTTCCCATTTGCTTCTAGCCAATTTACCAAAATCCAATACCATATCGGCTTCGAAACCTCTATGAACACTTCTTCCACCGTTCACAGGTCTAGATCCTAAATTACCACCTGCCGCCGATGAATTGATAATCTGATCATCAAATTCCATAACATAACCGGTAAGCTGAAATTCCAAGTATCTGGTCGCCTTACCTCTAACGCCAGTTTCATAATTCCAAGAAGTCTCCGGTTTTAGTGCAATGTCTTCTGCCACGGGACTAATTGCTGATTCATATCTTGCAGGAGCGAATCCTCTATGAACTCCCGTAAACCAAGTCATTGATTTTGTAAAATCGTAAGTGGTTCCAAATCCTGGAATTAAAATATTGGTTGTAGTCTGTGCCGAACGGTCTAACTGTTGCGAGCCGGAACCAATTGTTTGAAAAGTCTGAGGATCGAAATCTCTTCCTCTACGAATCAATCTAGATTGGGTAAATGTTTCGTATCTTACACCCGGAATAACAGCAAATTTTTCCGTTATACGAACGCGGTCTTGGATGAATCCCGCCAATGCCTTGGCTTCTCTGAGTTCATCATCTCTTAGTATCCCTGACTTGTTTAAACTATAAGGAGAAGAAACCAATTCAGTTGGTCTCTGGTCGAATCCATTACCATAGATTGCAAAATCCGGTGTTGCTACACCTTGTAAGAATCGAATCTGAGCTTGGTCATAGTGGTATCTAGCTCCCAAATCCAACTCATGCTTCACTGAACCTGTCTCGAAATTCAATTCCAGCTTGGATTCAATTCCCATGCTTCGATAGGTTCTGTTCCTGTAGGACATATCGTCTCTCATCCAAACAGTATCACCGGGACGATTGGCAAAAGGGTTCGTGTCGTATTCTCGCAAGCTATTTCTTGGTTCTGTGTCTCGAGCAGTGTTGTTTCTGGAGTAGTTCTGTCTTCCCCAGTCTCTTCGAGTTTGGTTCCAATAGGTTTTAGTCTTTACTCTTGCATCAGGACTGATAGTGTATTCATGACCCAAGACAATTTGATATCTCTCAATTTCACGAACATCTTGTTCGCCAAAATTGGACTTTGGGTTATTCCAAAATTGAGGAGTGGTCTGACCTAAGTAAGAAATATTTGCTTCTTGTTGGTGAGCGCCAATTTTCGTTGTGATTGCATGTTTATCATTGAGTTGAGTCACAGTCTTCATGTTGATCTCGTTGATCCAAAAAGATTGATGATCTCTAAATCCATCACCTTGCTTTCGTAATACGTTTATATCAAATCCTGTATTACCAAATGTTCCCCCATAAGATAGATACTGCGAGAAGTATCCATTTTCTCCTCCTATTGTAGTGGAAGAGAGAGTCGGATCTATGGGTGGTCTTTTGGTGACAAAATTTACAACTCCCCCGATAGTAGATGGTCCGAAAAGAATGGAACCGGAACCTCTTACAATTTCCACTCGTTCCATTCTTTCAATGGAAGGAACATAATAGGCTTCAGGTTCCCCGTATGGATTGAGTGCAATAGGAACTCCATCTTCCAAGATCAAAACCTTTCTGGATACTTGGCTGTTGATACCTCGAAAACCCAGATTCAAAGTAAGTCCAGCCGGATCTTGGTAACTTACCGAGGCACCGGGAACTCTTCTTAGTACTTCTGTTGCATCGATCGGTTGGGTCTTTTCCAGGAATTCTTTCTCAATTACCGTAGCTGAACCCGGAATTCGCTTTAGATCGGTTTTTTTGGTTCCGATTACGCTGATCTCGGATTTTTCCCATTTTGAGTTATTAATCCTACGATCTCGTTCCGATTTAGTCTCTTTTTCCTCGGGATCATCCTGATTGACTTGGTCAACCGGTTCTTTGGAATCTTCTATCTCCGTTAGGTCAGGATCTGTTTCCTGTGCTAACAGACTGGGACTGCCAATAAATAAGGCACTTATTATTATAGAAATAGTTAAGATTTTTCTGTTCATTTTTTTTCTGATTCCATGATTTTGAGACCGAATCTCATGTCAAATAAAAATGAGAATGAAAATCAATTTATATTGAAAATGTATAAAAAAAACAGAATTATTCGGGTCTAGTATGGTATATGAATTTTTTCAAGGTCTTGATATCTTCCATAATCTTTAAGATTTAGGATGTTTTCGAAAATTATGAAATTATTTTGACTTTCCTCGAGATGAAAATGGGATGGATATTAGCAAAAAAGGAGGTGGTCCAAATTGAGTAAAGAAAATAAACAAATGACCGGCGAGGTGGCTGAGCGATAGACTCAGATCTTTTTAAGTTAATTTGCATCAAAGAAATTTGAGTTTGTTGCAATTTCCATCAGACCACCGCACCTCCAGAGTTCCATGAGCTGGTCACTCGTTTTGGGCAAGACTGTTTTTGGCAGAATTGATTTGAAAAAATGAATTTAAGCCAGTCTTTTTTGCAGAAGCTTTGGAGGTTTTTATTACCTTGCGACCTTATCCATTTTCATAAGACCTTTTCCTACATCTTTAGCCATCTTCTTGGCAACATTATCATAAACATTGGAAGTTCTGTACAAATCGTCCTTGGACCAAATCAGTCCAAGACCCAGAATTAATTTTGCAACATTTCCCGGAGTCCAATCAATACCGGGCGTTTTTCTTGCTTTGATTACAATAGCTCCATTTGCTACATTGATAACTCGAATGCTGAATCTTTCAACCAGCTCAGGTATTAGATCACCCTTTTTGTTGGTATAATTACTTGCTGATCCATATCCTAATATGATTGTATCAACTCCCAATATTTTTCCGATTTTTTGTGCTGTTTCTTGATCCACTGCTCCCGAAGCACTGAATTTCTGCTCTTGAAAAATCTTATTTAGATGTTGGCGTTCAATAATCTGCCATTTTGTATTACTCATCAAATGATGCATGAATGCACCGGTAAAATCTTCTTCCCATTCTTCGCCGCCAGAAACTTCGAATTTCAGGACTGCTACCTTTCTTACTGTGAATGCTCCTTCGGATAGAGAAGTGCTCACTGTAGTACAAGTTGAAATTAGGGCAAATGCCAATAAAATCGGTATTATTCTTCGCAATAAATAAAACATCATTTTTCAAATTTGAATCAGCCAATTTCTATGTAAACATTTTTACAAGGAATAGTTCTATTCCGATTGAGTTTCTATTAGATAATAATTCCTTCCTGCGTATCGAAAAAAATTATTGATATATGGCGAAATCCCGGATTCAAGAGGTTTTAATCTTGACTTAACGGTTGATTCATCAAATTGTATCTCTTTATCCATTCTATGGAAGAAAAAACATCGATAAGTTGAGATAGGGGAAATATTCGGAGTTTCCACTTTTAAAATGCAGAGGTGAACAGGTTCAGAAATCTCATCATCTTGAGGGGCGATTCCGAAATTAGGTCCGGGGTAGATTGGATATCTTTTTTTTCCAATTCTTACATTCACCTTGTTCGGATTTACATTTTTAATGATTCGTTGGGGATTTTTTTCTGCAAGAAAGTAAACTCCACGGAAGGTAAATGTGAAATATTTTTTCCGAATATTCTGACTCCGGGAAATTTGATGGGAATCCTCTTGTGTGGGAGTCAGACTTTTCGCTACTTTTTCTATGCTCCCTTTCAAAAGAGAATCCAAAAAATCTGAACTCTCGTTTTCGTCTATTTTGTCCAAAAGTTTATAAGAGAAATCAAAATCTTTCTTCTCGTAACCCTTAGTTTCTTTCATATCGTCTAACTGAAGCTTGAGTCTTCGGCATCTATGCAGAAAATAATATGCTTTTCTCTTTAAAGCAATCTCTTCCATTTTCTCAATAAGTTCGATGGCTTCATCCAAAATTTTACTGGCATTGAAAATAGACTTTTCGAATTCTTCTAAAAGTATTTTAGTACGAAATTTTTTTTCGAAGAAATCTCTAGAATCCTCTATTCTGGAATTCTTAACACTCATCTTAGTTCGCGAATTTTCTCAACTTGATAGATAGGATGATTCCCACAGCAATCATGGACATGAGTAAATGACTTCCTCCGTAGCTAACAAAGGATAGTGGAACTCCGGTTACCGGCAATAGCCCAATTACAATACCAACGTTGATGGCAATGTGGAAAAATATCAGAGCAACAATTCCGGAAGCTAGAAGAGATCCGAACCTATCCTTACTTTCAAACGAGATCTGCAATCCTCTTAGTGGAATCGCCAATAGGAAAAATAATAATAGAACTGATCCTAGAAAACCTGTCTGTTCAGCCCAGGAAGCAAAAATAAAATCTGTTCCCGCCTCCGGAACATGAGGATATCTCCCTTCGGTCATTTCTCCCTTGAAGAGTCCTTTTCCGAAAAATTTTCCACTGCCAACAGCAGGTTTCGATGCTCTAAGTTGATAGCCGGCACCTTGCCTAAATTTATCGGGATTTAAAAATGCCGTAAGTCGAATAACTTGGTTCTCTCGAAAGGGAACAGTTTTATAAACAATAACAGAAGATAATATAGATAAACCCAAAATACCAATCGGAATATAATACTTCCTAATACTTTTGAGACCCCTGGCAAAATTAAAACCAACCATCATAGCCGATATCAATACTAAAGTTATCCCAAGTCCTATCAGAAAGTTTTGATTGTATAGAATCTGAAACAATATAGAACCATGCTCATCGATTACTACATCTACAACTTCTTTGAGGGATTGAAGAATCCTGGGATCTTCCAATCCTGTTTTTTCTGTCCCCAATCCAAATGACCGGTCTTCCAAGATAGGCCATATTTTTCCTTGAGCCTTGGAAACCATAGAGAGCAATTCTGTTTTTTGTTCTTTTCGTAGATGATCAATCACATTGGGTAGAAGTGTCAACTTACTATACTCAATATACATGGGTATACCCAATGAAAAACCTCCCAACGCCAAGAGAGAACCAATATGTAGAACATCCGCTCCTCCCAAAAATAACATAGCGAAAAGTATGGGCAGGAATGATATGGAAGTTCCAAAGTCAGGTTGTAAATTAATAAAAAGCATGGGGATAAGAACTATTACAAAAGGAACGATAAGTGTGGATAATCTCTTCATTTCCTTTTCGCGAATGACCAAATATTGTCCCAACAGGATAACTGTTGCTAGTTTTGCAAATTCCGAAGCCTGAAAACCAATCGGTCCAATTTTGATCCATGATCTCGCACCTCTTCCATCGGGGAGGTATCCGATACCCGGAATTAAAGTTAATATTAATAAAATAATGGAGGCTAGGTAGATAAAAACAGCATAACTTCCTATTAACTGATAATTGATACGAGTCATAAGATACATAGCCATGAAACCAAAGATGGCAAAAATTAATTGCTTGTACCATCTACCCTGCCCATCAGCAAAGTTGACTTCCTGTGAATATAAAGTGAGAACACCACAAAAAACTACAAATACAACTGAGAATATAAGAAAATAATCTAATTTTTCCGGTTTATTTTGAATCATTCGTCATCTACCTCATTTAAATCTACCGGAACTTCATCTTTCATGATACTCGCTTTGCTGCGTTCCGGCTTTGGAAATGATCCGGGGGGGAATGCGGCTTTGAAAACATCCCTCGCTACCGGTGCCGCTCCCGCGGCTCCACCAACACCAAATTCAAGAAATACAGCAACCAATAACTGCTTTTCAGGAGGAGCATTCACGGGGGCGTAACCTATGAACCAAGCGTGATTGGTTTTGGACGCACCGCGTCTTCTGGTTTGTGCGGTTCCGGTTTTTCCGGCGATCATTGGTAAATCGGGTTTGTTGAGAATATAGGATGCTGTTCCTGATTCGGCAACCAATTCAAGACCAAATTTCACAGCTTCTAAAGTAGATTTCTTAAGAGGGATATCTCTAAGCACAATAGGTTCTGTCTTGGAAATAATAGAGTTATCTATAGGATTTCTTATTTCGGAAACAATGAAGGGTTGGTAGATCTTTCCTCCATTGATGATCGCCATATAAAATAAAGCCATAGTTATGGGAGTGGTGGAAATGAATCCTTGCCCTATGGAAAGGTTAATGGTGTCTCCATCAAACCATTTAGTTCCATAGGTTCTCTTCTTCCATTCATAGCTTGGAATAAAACCTGTTACTTCACCGGGAAGGTCGATATTTGTTTTTTTATCTAAACCAAATAATCTAGAATAGGAAAGGATGGGTTCAGAACCTAATTCATATCCTAAGTTGTAAAAATAAACTGAACATGATTTTTTCAGAGCATTGGCTAAATTATTCGTTCCATGCCCTTTCTTGTCCCAGCATCTAAAAATTTGGTCAGGGACTCCGGCAAAAGTTGACTTTAAACTATAACTTCCATTACAGTTAAATTCTCTACTAGGGTCATAATCAACCTTATGCTCACTTTCCAATGCCGCCAATGCAACCAATGATTTGTAGGTGGATGCCGGAGGAAATTTTGATTGAATGGAAAGATTTAAAAAGCCTCTATGTTCCATCACCTTTCGATAATGATTCACTCTTTCTTGTCTGTTCTTACCGGAAAGAATATTGGGATCGAAACTGGGATTGGATGTCATTGCAACCACTTCCCCGGTTGTAGGTTTCATTGCTACAACTGTGCCCTTGATATTTTTTAGAGCACGGTAAGCGGCAATCTGTACATCCTTATCGATAGAAAGAACAATATTATTGCCTGACTGTGCATGTTCAATAATTCTTTCTTCTTCAATATTTCCCTCCAAGGAACGTTTCTGGATTCTATAACCATCTGTTCCACGTAGTTGGGTGTCAAAGAGACTTTCAATTCCACCTTTTCCTACATACTGATAGGATTTTATATCTCTCTCAACAATATCATCTCTTGAAGGCTTACCCAGATATCCGGTGATATGTGCCATAGCCGGACCCATATTATAAACTCTTGTTGGAGATGGAATTAATTGTACGTATTTGTTTATATTATCGAATACATTGATTCGTTCCAACTGGGACTTGGATATTCCTTCCATTAGGACAAATGGTTCTCTGGATCTGATTTTCTTTTTCAGCTTATCTTCTTTTAAATCATTTTCATAATAGGATATAGGAATAGAAAGATATTTACAAAAGTCTTCAATAAAGGCTCGAACTCTTTTCGGGTCATTTTTCAAAAGATTGATATTTAGTACAACATCCAATGCCGCCGAATTAGAAACCAAGGGTGTACTTGTTTCCGGTGTAAGAAAGTTTCGATCATAGATCTGACCTCTAGCGGCTAGTATGGATTCGGATCTTCTTACAAATCTTTCGGCTTTCATTGCATTCTCTGAACCTTGGATAAGTTGAAGATTGACCAATTGAAATATGAAGGTAAATAAAGTAAATACAACCAAGCTGGAAAAAAAGTACAGCCTATTTCTAAAAGATGCCTCTAGTTTATGTTCACTTGAGGATCTGGAATAACTCATGCATCACCCTCATCTTGATTCAGTTGATAGATCCACGTAAGTATAAAAAAGAATATGGGAGAAAGGAGAGCCGTATACAAAGATGTTCCAAAGAACGAATAACTGTCATTCGGATGAAAGAATAATATAAACAATAAGTAGGTGAGAAATCTGCTAA
>JAFIGA010000039.1 GCA_020831715.1 Leptospira sp.
AAATCGAGCGCAAGAGAAAGAATTGATATGTCAGTATTTATTTTCGTTTCCGTGTCGGATGCAATTAACTCAATCTGTAAAGGAAGATCCGAAATTTGATTTTTCCAAAGAGCAATCATATTGAATAAAAATTTCTCAAGAATAAATATATTTTTTTGAATTTCCATATTAGAATAATTCCTTGTTATTTTATTAGGTTCTCTACAACACCCTTGCGATTAGCATCAGCTTTGCAAGATAAATATCTCTACTGCTCAACACAAAGTAGCCTTACTCCAATATCGTTACAGGTTCTATAATCCCCTCCAATACTAGACTCGCCAACCTGTTGTGTAACTCCAATTGCTCCTTTTATCGGACCGTTTCCGTCATTTGACCACTTGACACAATTTCGGTTATCTTCAGACTCGCTAGTCCAATCTGTTCTAAATCCTGTCCAGAAAAAATGTCCCTGAGATTTTGATATAGTAGCCGCTATTGGAAATGTAAAAACCCCATTCTTATTTGTTTTCCCAATTATAGAACCATCCTCCACAATAAATCCTACACGCCCATTATAGCGCTTGTAAATTGTTAGAGGCTTTAAAACCCAATCCTTATGTTCAGATGTTCCTCCACTACAACCGGGAGTTTTACACGCTACTCGGTTACTACCATCCACTATTAATGCCTTGTAGCTTTTGGAAGTATCAGGATTGAACGAAGTGGTAGCACATTTATTATCCGCTCCGCTCACACCTCCAAGATCTCCATTGTATGCTTGACTAACAAATATTATCTTCTCATTCTTTCTATTATCGTCAGAATCTGCAACTGCAAGCCTCTCTTGGTCTAATACCAGAGAATACCATTTGTTGTTCTTTTCACAAGAATTATGAGAGACTGATGATTTACATTTATCGAATGTAGCCATATCATTAGATGATCTGGTTGAAGTATTAGCTAAGCATCCCACAGTAGTCAAGATACTTATAAATATGATTTTCGGATTCAACCTAATTTTTTCATTCATACTCTTTTTCTCTCTGAATTATTAAATATCATATTAGCAGAGATAAAAAAAATGTCCGGTCAATGCTTGTCCGGACAGAGATTGGCAATATTTTTTTCCCAAATACATAAAAATTTTGAAAATACGTGATTTTATTCGTCTTAACTTATTAGAAAGAAGTTATTTACTGATTATTGATAAAGTGAAACGAGGCAAATGTGTATAAATCTATATTTCTGATTATTTTAATTTCTCTATTTTGGAATGGTGAAATATTCTCAAAAGAATCCAAAAAAATCAAAATTGTCGAATATCTCTGGAGCCAATCCGATACATTTGACAAGAATCTGGGAAACCATCCCGATTGGCAGAAAATGGAACTGAATGTATTGGCTCCTCCGGGGAATCGGGAAAAGATTCTATGGCAGAGATTCAAGCTGGAAGATATTTCCCGATTTAAGAACCCCGTTCTTTATTTACCTTCCATTGATCAGATCTTTTCGGCTTATCTAAGAGGGGAAGAAGTTTACTCCTTCGGTGATTTTTCCCGTTCTGATTGGGATCCCGGCTATCAATTCCATCTGATACCTGTCCCGATTGATGCAAATGATGAATACATCTATTTTAAAATTATCTCACAACACAGTAGCATAGGAATCATGGGAAAGCCCATTTTCCTCGAAGCGAATGAACATTTCATTTATATCCTATCCGGGGAAATGAATCGAGTCATTGCGAGTTTATTTTTTGTATTTTTGGGAATTCTCATGATACCATTTGCTATTGTTCGCTGGAGGAATCTGTCCCATTTTGCATTTGTGAGTTTGTGCATTACCGCCGGATTTTGGACATTTTCCGAGTTGAAATCAAAACAATTGCTATACGAAAATGGACGTTTCTGGATGCATTTTAATTTATACAGTGTATATGTGTTTCCTTTATTTTTCACTATGTTCATTGATAAAGCAATTGGATCGGGGTATAAGAAATTCATGACCAGGCTCTGGCAGGTTCACCTTGTGTTCGTTATCATTACTGTTGTCACTGTATCATTCCAAATGATACCGATTCGACAATTCTTATCCATGAATTATGGTATTATCTTTCTTTTGGTTCTAGTCAATATGGTTTATCTGATCTACAAAGTTATGCATAAAGATTTTTACAGTCGGTTCGTCTTTTTGGGATTTTTCCTATTGGCTTTATTCGGCATACACGACATGTTCCTGCACATCGGAATTTTTCCGTATTCGACAACTGTTATGGATTTTGGGTTTCTGGGATTTCTGATATCTCTGGGATCAATACTCATCCATCAATTTTTGAAAACCTATGAAGAAAAGAAATTATTAAATGATCAGTTGAATCGTATGACATTATCGGCATTGGAGATGACTCGCTCTTCCAACGCAATGGACATTACAGTATTGGCAATCCATAATATGTTTCGTTCCTATCTTCTACCCTATTTTGACGAAATATATATCTACTATAACAAAGTGGATAAGAAGGTCTATGAAAAATATTGTGTATACAGAGAAGAGACCTTTTTCGACGTTCCCATGCAATTGATCACTGATGAGAGTCCGGGTATTATACCCGATAATTATGACTATAACATAGACAAGAAAGGTATAACCATACCGGTTCACTTCAATGATAAATTATTTTCCTATATCTATGTAACTCTCAAGCAAAAATCCAAAAGAACACATAGGTTTGAATTGATTGCAGGCTATATCAAGCAGGAGAAATATTTAATCGATGGGATTCGCGGTTCCCTGGGTATCATACTGGAGAACAAAGAAGTGGAAAAGGACAAGAAGCTGTCTCTTGTGGGCTCTATGGCGGCAAGAATTGTGCATGATCTGAGAAATCCACTCTACATCATACAGGGGTTTATCGAATTATCCAAGGAGAATGCACTATCCGATGAACAGAGGATACAGTATTTGGATAAGGCAGAGATTCAGACCAAGAAGAATATTAGGATGTTACAGGATATCTTGGACTATTCCAAAGGCACGTTCTCGATTCACACCGAATCAATCTCTCTCACAGAATTGATCGATGAAGTAATCGGGGATATGGAAATGATGCCCTCCACCATATTTGTCACAATAAGGTTTCAACCGGAAGAAGACTTCATCATCCATGCGGATAGGGAATTGTTATCTCGTGTAATTCTAAATATCCTAATCAACGCGGTGGAAGCCATGGAAAATAAATCCATCCAAAATCCCTCTATCCGCATAGACATAGCCCGGAAGGACAATTCTATAACCTTGGCAATAGAGGATAACGGTCCCGGGATTCATGCGGATATTGAATTGAGTGTCTTCGAGGCATTTGTCACATCAGGCAAATCCAACGGAACAGGTCTGGGTCTTTTCATCGCCAAGTCTATCCTCGAAAAGCACCATGCCTCCATCTCCTACAGTAGAGGAAAAATTCTAGGCGGTGCTATGTTTACGATTCAATTTGGCTCCGATTAGACTTCTCTGAGAATCGCTGGGGAGGGGGACTCTCCGCTACAAGGGAATTTTTCAGTAAGATAAATTATCGTATATTAAAATTGATAGATTTTTCCACGCAAAGCCGCGAAGATCGCCAAGGTTGTTATATAGAACGGTCTATATAGATTAATTCCTAGCCACACGCTTAAGCATGTGGCTAGGAGGATTTATTAACAAATAAAATGGTAAAAAGAAAATAATTCGTCAAGTGGAATTTTAAAAAAGTTTCAATTTTATGAATTATTGTGCTATTTGGGAGAATTTTGCGTAGAGGCTTCCACCTCTCTTTCGTCTTAGCGGGCTCTGCCTGCCCAGCATCCACTTCCGAAGGAATGGTGCTGTGGCGTGAGAATCTTCTTTTATTTCGTGTCATTCGTGCATTTCGTGGCAGAAAAAGAGTTTACCACGAAAGTCACCAAAAGCACGAAAGCTTTTAAAATCTCTTCTACGTAAAAACGACTGTCTGCCATTCACTACGTGTCACCCTCCCATCTTAAAAGATGGCAGGGTTTTAATTACTAAAGAACTGCAAGCCGAGTGAATTGAACGACTTGCAGTGCGACCCGTCGTGGGGTTGTCTTCGAGAACCGATGAATTCTTAGATGGGCTCGGGATGAACACAACGGAGATGGCTATTTTGATTTTTATTATTGCCACTACTCAAACCATTGTCGAAGCGGACGTAAGTCCCAGAGGTGTTAGTAAAGGAGGTTGATGTCCAATATATGTTAAATGGGTTATGAGTATTCGGAAATAAAAAGCTTAATACTGGGTTAGTAAAGTTGTCTTCACCACAGTTAAACCCATTATTGGGCATTGTTTTATTGTTGCAATGAATCAATGTCTTTAACTCGTTTCTTGTTGGCACACGCCAATCTGTCTTTCCTGCAAAGTTTAAATTATCACAAGCAGTCCATGCACCGCTAGTACCACCGTCATCTAAAGTTCCTGTATCTGTTTCACCATTGCAAGAGTTATTGTTAAAGTCACAAAACTGAACCTGTGTCGCCCCGTAATTGTTCCCTTCATTTCCCGTGCCTGTACAGTCATTGGTAGTCGAATTGTAGGTCTGCCCATGAGTACATTTCGTAAATATCAGAGTTTGTGCCGTATAAGTTTGCCCTCCAAATGTGCCGGCTGTGCCCGCAAATTGTATAGTGCCATCGCACTGGTCGGTGAAGGTTCCCCAAGCATAGGTTTCTGTGCCTCCAGGTTCTCCGTTTAAACAAGGTGTTACGCAACTTACATTGATATTACTCACATTGGCACTAGCTGTACCTGTGCCATTGCTTACTGTGCAAGTAGTCTGACCGCTTGGCTGGGTTTTTACGGTTACATTGTATGTGCTTCCGCTGTTTACCGCAGTATCAAAGGTATAGGCACCGTTTGCGGTAATCGACTTATCTACACCATCATTGGTCAATACCAGAGTTCCGGTTAGTCCTGTGACATTGCCACCAAGGGTGAAAGTGGCGGTGGCAGCGGTATCAAATAAGCTGTCATTCCCTTCTGAATTACAGCCAACCGACAGAAAAACTATTCCCGTTGCCAGCATTATATGTTTACTATATTCTTTTATTCTATTCATATTTATCTTCCTTAAACAAGTAATTTACTTACATTTTTGTTAGCAAATTTCAACGGAATTTGCAGTAATGCAAAACACCGGCCACCGTCGGTCACTTTCAAAAAACCGGGTGACGGCGGTTAAGAGGCGACTGAAGAAGCCGGGGTTTTAATTACTAAAGCACTGCAAGCTAAGTGAATTGAACTACTTGCGGTGCGACCGTCAGCAGTTAGTTAGAAACGGCGACCCGAAGAGGGGTCGCCGTAAAAAACTGATTAACTACTTAATCTGGCCCAGAAACACAACGAACACGTTGGGCTGTGTCGTTCGTCTTAACAGCGTTGTTCGTGGCACCAGTGTTAAAAACGGCTGCATAAATAAAGGTTGTATTAGACGTTAACGTAGTAGAGCTCGAATAATTGCCGTCAAATGTTTCAGGAAATGCAGTCGTGTCTATGGTTGGGGTACTTTCCTTGGTTGTGTCTACTAATGACTTCAGTTCATTGATATTGGGTAGTCGCCATGTTCTGGATGCAAGCCCAAGCATACTGCATTCTGTGAGCGCATCTCCCCATGTTGGCGTTGTTGCAGTGCCGGTTTCGCAATTGGAGCCACTTAAACCTTGACTGCATTTCTGCCATACCAGCCCGGTTGCGTTGTCTTTCACTGTGCCATTGCCATTGTCGGTGAAGTTACTGGTATATACCTTAGACGCTCCTGAAACACACCGAACAGAAAAGGTACTGGTCTTGCCCACACTGATTATTAAACCAGTGGAGAACCTGGCGCTCCACGCATTGCTTGTATTAAGCGCATTAGTAGTAGCACTCCAATACCGATCGCTGACTGTTGCAGGAAACACAGTCGTGTCTATTCTAGGTTGAGTAGTCTTTCCATAATCAACCAAGGTTTCCAGTTCCTGCCGGCTGGGTAGCCGCCAATTAGACTCACCTGCAAGCTCTAGCTCACTGCAGTAGGTTCCGGCAACAGCCCAACTTGCCGTTGTTGCTGTACCGGAGCAAGTTCCATCATTTTCTTGTCCTCGACTGCATTTCTGCCAGACCATCCCGGTTGCGTTATCTGTTACTGTGCCATTACTATTATCGGTGTAGCTTCTTGCCACTCCTAATTGAGTAGAACCATCTTCATTGGCATTTAGAGTATACCCGCCTATAGCTCCGGCACCGGTTTTTAAGGCAGGTGTAAGGTCAGCACAACTCACATTGATATTACTCACATTGGCACTTGCTGTACCTGTCCCATTGCTGACTGTGCATGACTGATCCGTTGGCTGGGTTTTTACGGTTACATTGTATGTGCTTCCGCTGTTTACCGCAGCATCAAAGGTATATTCACCATTTGCGGTAATCGACTTATCGACACCATCATTGGTCAATACCAGCGTCTTATCAGTACCTAAACCGCTCACGGTGCCACCGAGGGTGAAGGTGGTAGCTGTAGTAGCAGCAGTACCTCCACCTCTATTTCCAGAGGCTAGTGCTAGAATAGCTAGCTCTATGCCTGAATCCTCTATATCTTCCTTGCAATTCACTGTAATTACCCAGATTTCTAACTAAAATCACTACACAGTTGCTATGCTCTTCGATAAAATCGTATATCCCATTTTAGAAAATAGGTTTTTTAATCG
>JAFIGA010000047.1 GCA_020831715.1 Leptospira sp.
ATATTCAATCGATTGAATATCGCTTTATAAACATAGATACCAAATAGGAAATGAAAGATTATCCCCCAAATTACCGCTATCACCATAAAAACATAAATCTGATTCAGTCGAGATTGCAATCCCGAAAATATCACAATAGCTTGTAAAAAGGAATCTTTTTTCCCTCTGATATTGATGGGAAGTGTTAGTATTAATGAAAAGTCGTTTTCGTTTAATTCTAATTTATATCTCGATTTAAATATAGAACCAGCATCACTCGAATTTAAATCACTTAAATTATCCTGCAACCGGGAGTCGAATTCTTTAAAAGGGTTGGAATTTTGTGGAAATTGATAAAAAATCTCCCCTTGAGCGGAAAAGATTCGATAAGAAGTTGCTTCGTAATTATTAATTCGCTCAGTAAATAAAGAAATCTCATCCTTATCATCCGGGTTTATAATTGTAGAACCAATATCCGAAAGAATTGTATTCGCAAGATTTTCCGACTGCAATTGAAAAGAACGAACCAAAAGATCTGACTGATTTTCAAATATCATCACAGAAAAAAAAACGATATTCACAAAAGCAAGCAGGGAGTAAAGTAGACCTATCTGCAGTCTCAATGAATTCATTTTGTAATTTGATGAAATATTTCCCATTTTCACTCATTTTCTGTGTTCTATTTATACTCTCAAGAAATATTTATTCCGACATCATTTACCTTAAAGATGGAACTAAAAAAGAAGGTGTTTTCATTAATTCCGATGAAAAATACCTCGAGCTAGATACCTTCGACAGAAAAATTAAAATCCCTGTGGGAAATGTAAAATCTGTTGAAGTTGGATTTTCGGGAACTCCGGTTTGTGTGAGATTTAGAAATAACTCTATGGAAAATTGCGACTATCAATTGCATTCTTTAAGCGAAGATAGAATCATTCTACTCAGCGGATCAGGTTTTCTCGAAGTGGCTAGTTTTGCTCCAAATGATTTATCACAGATCCTATGGATGGGTTCAAAAAATAACCGAATCACTCCCTATTTAAGAGAAGGAATTTATGTGGAAATTCAGACCTCCTCTACATTCTATAAAGGGAAAATCATCGGTTTTAAAAGTCAAGAAATACTGATAGAAGATCAAGATAGAATTAACAATGTGGCCGAATCAGAAATCAAAAGATTAATTTATAAACCTCAATCATCTCAACTATACAACAATATAGAGCTATGGATAAAGCTATCATCTCATTTAATACCAGGCTATCCCCAATATGAGCAGGGAAATAGAATCAAAGGAAGTGCTTTAATGAGTCTGAGTGTACTTTCCATTTTTGGAGCAACCTCAGAATTCAGCCAAGCAAAATCTTTAAGCAAAGTAAACTATAATTTTTATTCAGTTAACAATCGAATCATAATTCAACAGGACAGCAAATCCAGAAAAAAATCCATTCGAAGCCAGCAAAATGGGAATGCTTTACTAGGATTGTTTTTTGTTATATTCATCTACCATTTATGGGATCTCAATTATGATACTGTAGCTGATTCCAATTCCACGGAAGCGATGTATCGGAACATAAACCATTTGCCCTCCACAGGAGTATCACAATGGGAGTTAATCAGTGAGCAACAAAATGAGATTTTTAGGTTTCAATTATCCTTCTAATTCTTAGATTGATCATTAAGGGCAAATTTTTCCAAAATCACAGAGATTCAAACGGTCTAAATTTAAAGAAATGGCAACACTTGAAACAAACACAGTAAGGCAAGCATCCACAATATCATTGTTGGAAGAAATGGAAAGAAAATACAAGGAAATCCCTGTAGAATCCATTGTTAAGCAAGATATACTCCGAATGGGAATTCATTTTCTTCCTGAATCCTTCTTGGTTTCTGAAGAATATAAATCCAAAGATTATTTTATCTTTTCCTTCGACCACACCCCTCTTTCAGAACTGGGAGATGGTGCCGACACAAAAGCTCCCGAAGAAATTCGACTCCAAGGTGGTCATTTCAACTTACTTCCTACTGTTATATCAACAAGAAATAATCCGGCTTCTCCCTACAAAATGAAACTTCATGACGGAGTGCCCACCTTGGTTTTGGATGAGACTATCATTGGCAAGGTTGCCTATCCACCTAAGCCAAGTTGGTATAACCACAAAACCCAATCAGGTAAGTTACCCGGAGAAATCGCCCCTGTAATTGAATGGGGTTATTTAATATACCTAACAGTTTTCAGAAACTGTCAGTATTTTGGGAAAGAAGAAGAATGTGCGTATTGCGACATCAACCACAACTACCGACAACAAAGAGGAGCCGGAAGACCCTACACAGGCGTAAAAGATGTGGATGATATTCTAGAAGTAATGTCTTGGATTGATAAAGAAGACAAAATTGCAGAAGTATACACTATCACCGGTGGTTCTGTTTTAACCAATTTAAAGAAGAAAAATGAAGTAGATTTCTACCTTCAATACCCCGAAGCCATCGAAAAGAAATTCCCGGGTCGATGGATGGGAAAACTGGTTGCCCAAGCCTTTGAAAAAGAAGACTGCCAAAAATTTGTGGATGTGGGTGTAAAAATCTACCATCCCAACTATGAAGTATGGGATAAAGAATTGTTTAAGAAAATTTGCCCTGGCAAAGAAGCTTGGATTGGATACGATAATTGGATTCGACGCGTAGTGGATTCTGCCGAGGTATTTGGTCCGGAACATGTAATTCCCAATTTTGTCGGTGGAGTAGAATTATCGGCACCTTATGGATTTAAAACGGTTGCAGAGGCAATTCAATCCACTGGTGAAGGTTTGGATTTTTTCATGTCCAAAGGAATTGTTCCGAGATTTACTGCCTGGTGTCCGGAACCCTACACTACTTTAGGAACCCAAGCCGGTCCACCATTGGAGTATTTCTGTGAGCTTCTCACTACTTGGAAGCGAACTTTTGAAAAATACAATCTACCAACACCTCCCGGTTATGGTGAACCCGGAGCCGGGAAAGCAGTATTTAGCGTTTCGGCTTTTATGGATGTCATAGGATATAAGGGTAGAAATTGAAAATTTCCATTATCGGAACCGGTGCTGTGGGTGGCTTTTACGGAAGTATTCTAGCCGCATCCGGTAATGAAGTTCATTTTTTGGTTCGATCCGACTACGAACACTGCAGACAATATGGCTTAAAGCTTACTTCTCCCATGGGAGATCTGCAGGTATATCCCCATGATGTGGAAAAAGAAGATGCTAAGTACAAAGCATACTTCTGGAATGATCCACAAGATCTCCCCGTTGATAGTGATTTTATAATCATAGCAATCAAAGCCACAGAAAACGAAAAACTACCATTCCTTTTACAAAGCTTTAAAAATAAAAATGCAACCATTCTTCTCATTCAAAATGGATTGGGCCAAGAAAATCATATTCATGTCCAACTTCCCATGGCGAATCGTGTCTTCGGAGGACTAGCCTTCCTCTGCTCGGTCAAGGAAGCTCCGGGTCACATTCATCATATTGATTATGGAGATCTAACCATAGCGGAATCCATACCGGGAGGAAGCCCTGCAGAAATTGATATGGAAATTGAAAAGCTCGGTAAGGCATTTAGAAATGCTAGAATTTCCGTTACGATTGAGTCAGACCTATTACTTGCTAGATGGCAGAAATTAATTTGGAATATACCATTCAATGGACTCTCGGTGATACTGAATGCCTCAACGGAAGAGATAATAACTCATCCCAACTCGCTCAATTTAGTTCGAGATATAATGAAGGAAGTTCAAAAAGTAGCCGCCAGTGAAAATAAATCCATCAGTGATGCATTCATAGAAGAACGCATACAAAGAACTTTTAAAATGAAACCATACACTCCCAGCATGAAGCTGGATTACGACAATAAAAGACCCATGGAATTGGAAGCAATTTATCTTGATCCTTTGCTTCGTGCCGAAATCAAAGGTATAAAAATCCCCAAGATCCAAACTCTCTACCAACAGCTTAGCTACTTGGAATATCGAAACCTTTCACAAAATTAAAACTTTCTAAAAAAATAAGTCATTCTTTACTGAATTAAATTGACCCTAAATAGGCTCTACTTATCCTGGTCATAGGAAAGGCCCTGTAGCTCAGTCGGTAGAGCAGAGGACTGAAAATCCTCGTGTCGGCAGTTCGATTCTGTCCGGGGCCACTTCCTACCACTCATAGGGAAATTAGTTCTCTTCTTTTTCTTTCTTTTGATCCTCACCCATAGTCCAAAGACCCAAGAATTCATTTTCTTCTATCACCCGGCACAATTCCGGTTTGTATAGTTTTTTTACAGGAGGCTTGGGATAGATGTGAATCTCTCCTACATCAGGAATTGTAGTAAGCATTCTTAAAATCTTATCTTCTCCCTCAACTTCATACATGGTATAGGACATTCCCTTGGATGGAATGATTTGGCTTGTTTCTAAATATTTCATAAATTACTCTTTGTTTGGTATTGTATTTACTTTGATTTACATTTCCTTAGCAGTCAAGAAAGAATTATTCTTATGTAATGGAAATGTAAACTTTTGAATCGAAAAAGGTCTATCCATAAAAGATATGAATAAAAATATAAAAATACTTCGAAAGAAAAGGAATAATAAATGGAACAATCCCAGGAAGATGTATATCAGAGAATTCATAATGATGTAATAGATAGTTTGGACGAAGAATTGGAATTGGAAATTGATGATAAAGATATTGATGAAGTTTTGGAGGAATTGTCGGGCGATGACTTGGATGCAACTAAAAGCTTTCGAAGACTTTATTTTACAGAATTGTTTCGTCTCCAAGGTGAGTTGGTAAAACTCCAGGATTGGATCATTCATAATAAGAAGAAAGTTGTTATTATTTTCGAAGGAAGAGATGCTGCAGGTAAAGGCGGAACCATAAAACGAATCACGCAAAGACTCAATCCACGAGTATGCAGAGTAGCAGCACTTCCCGCACCGAACGATAGAGAAAAGACCCAGTGGTATTTCCAAAGATATGTAACACATCTACCTGCTGCCGGAGAAATTTTATTATTTGATAGAAGTTGGTACAATCGATCAGGAGTCGAAAAGGTTATGGGATTCTGCTCCGACGATGAATATGAGGAATTTTTCAATACAGTTCCCGAATTCGAAAAGATGCTGATTCGTTCAGGAATAACATTGATTAAATATTGGTTTTCTATCACCGACAGAGAACAAGAAACTCGGTTCTTGGCTCGCATCAAAGACCCGTTAAAACAATGGAAGTTGAGTCCAATGGATCTAGAATCCAGAATACGCTGGGAAGAATATACCAAGGCGAAAGAAACCATGTTTCAGAGAACCAGTATACCCGAATCTCCTTGGTGGGTCGTCCAAGGTGACAATAAAAAAAGAGCTAGGCTGAATTGTATCAATCATTTGTTGAGTTTATTCCCCTACGAAGAAATACCACGCAGTCCGGTTCATCTACCCGAAAGAGTATGGCACAATGATTATGTGAGGCATCCCATTCCGAAAGAAATGTTGGTTCCAAATATTTATTGAGATTTATAGATCTTTTGATCTTAGGTATGCTTGAAAGATTGACTCAATGATACCGGAAGAGACAGAGTTTTTCTCCCATTCGGCAAGACCATAGATAGTTGTTCCTGCCGGTGAAGTTACTCTGTTTCTTAGTTCACAGGGATGGAGATTTGGATTTTTCTGTTTTTCCCTGGAAAAATACTCTATACTACCTTTGATTGTTTGCATAGCCAAGTCCAAACTATCATTATAGGTCAATCCTGATTTTACCCCACCTTCCGCCATTGCATGAAGAAAGCTAAATACAAAAGCAGGTCCTGATCCTGACAATCCTGTAACTGCATCTAACAAATATTCTCCGGATAAGCGTTTTAACATACCCATCTCTTGAAAAATTTCTTCCAGAGCGGGATACAATTCCTCATCCCCGTAATAGCCCAAACAACCCTCCCCCACCATTAGAGGAAGATTGGGCATTGTCCTGATAATGAGTGATCCCTCTGGCAGATTGCTACGTAAAGTTTCCAAAGTAACACCTGCGGCTATAGAAATAAGTTTTATGGATTTTTTAATACGAGATAGGACTTCTACTACCTGTCCGGGCTTCACACAGAGAATTAAAATATCCGATTCTGCAACCAGACTGTCCAAATCCTCAGTGTAATGCAAACCCTCTTCCGATTTAGGGTAAGGATCATAAGCAAGTGTCGAAAATTGACTTCCCACTCCTTTGTAAATGGCATAGCCCATATTTCCCAAACCGATAAAGCCCAATCTAGTTTTATTTTTCAATATATTTCCTCTCTCCGAAAATTGCAGTTCCAATTCTCACAATATCCGAACCTTCTTCGACTGCTATTTTGTAATCGCCCGTCATTCCCATAGATATCTTTTTATCCGGTATATATTCATTTCTAATTTGTTGCAATTTCCGAAAGACATTTCTCGTAGTTTCTATATCTCCATCACTGGGTCCCATTGTCATAAGCCCTTCCCAGATTAATTTCTCATTGCACAAGGCATGTATCTCGGAAATATTTTCAAGGAATTCCGATTCTAAAAATCCACTTTTAGTGTCTTCCAGTGTAAGATTCAATTGAATAAAACAACGCAATAAATGAGATTCTTTTAAAGATCGTTTGGCGAGTTCTTTCCAATTATTCATGGATCCAACACCATGTGTTGCCACAAAATTACCGAATAACTTTCGCAAGGAGCCTTTTTGAACCGGACCAATATGATGTAAGTGTGGTTCTCTATCTGTATGAGCTATATCCGGATTCAATTCTCTCCAACGTTCAATTTTTCCTAAACCCTCTTGGATGGAATTTTCTCCAAAATCTCGAATCCCTTGTTTATAGGCTTCTTCGAATACTTCATAGCTATGTTTTTTGGAAACTGCTATGATAAGTATATTTTTTTGGGGCTGGCTTTTAGATATTTCTTGTGAAATATCTTGGTATTTTTGGTAAAAATTCATAGAAGTTCTCCTTGAATTCTAAGGAGTGGAAAGATTTTTTTCCAGTTTTTCAATTCTTTTTTCCAATGAATTCAATCTACTATCCGTATCCTGCATATGAACATTTAATTTAGATTCCAATCTCTTAATTCTGGCATCCAATGAACTCGATTCAGGTTTGGTAGCTTTCAATTTTTGATTTGAGGCAACAGATTTAGATGGTTTCATTTTTTGCTGGGTTGTTGTCTTTGTGGATGGAGATTTCTTTGCTACTTTCTTTTTATATCCGGATGACTTTGTTGCCTTGGTTTGCTTTTTCTGTATCTTTTGTGTCTGTTGAACCGGTTTCTTCTTGGCTATGATCTCTTTTTTTGGTTGCACCGATTTTTCTTGTAAGGGTGCTTTATAAACTGTTACTTTTTTCTCGGGTGTTTCAGTTTGAGGGGTCTTTTTTTTCTCAGAAGGTTCGATACTAGTCTTAGGGGAATCTTGAATTCCAGGAGGAGTATAGCCTTTATTGGAATCAGTTTTAGTTACCGGTGAATCTTTGGTATCCAAATTGGGAATTTTTGGATAATCCTTAGTTTCCTCATCTTGATTGAGACTTAGCTGATCGGATGATTCTTGATTGAGATTTTCATCCTCCATAAGTGGTGGTTCCGGAATGGATGGACTGTCCGTAATTACTCTTTCAGAGCGACCATCCTTGGATTGCCAATTGGGGAGCATCTGGGAAATTTTATCTCGATAGATAAAGGCATAGATTCCCATGGAAGCAACTATTACTATGAGCGCAGCAGATATAACTATTTTAACATTTTCTCTATCAGCCATGGTGCTTTTATTATCGACAAGGCGATTCCCCTTCTCTATAGGCTTACAAATTTTTCTTATTTCTGCAAGCTTTTTTCCTAATTATTCCGCTCCGTGGAATAAACTCCCGGATGAATTGGGTCAGGTCAAGATCCTGGAAAGAATCCTGGAAGATCGTAAAACATACCAAATATTTTTAATTGATGACTTCGACTCGTTAAGACCCTGGAAAATCTACAGAGGGGACGCATTTTTAAATAATACTGCTTTCATTTCTAAAACTCCTTCGGGACCGGCATGGGAAAGAGAAAAACAAGTTCTGAGTCCATGGCTCTCTCAAGGTAAAGAATATTCTTTTATGATTCATTCTTTTGTCGAAATACCGGGAAAAGAAAAAGTGGAAATACGACCTCAAGAGCCGATTACATTTCCGGACGGTGTGCCAGTTCGTTTATTCTTTTGGGCTTATGCCGAAAATGTTTCCATGTCCGGAAAACTAATTTTGAAGCAAGAAAAATCAAAAGATTTAATGATCGATATTGGCAATTTTCAATTCGAAGGCTGGAGAAGAATTGAAATTCCGATTCGAATTCCTGCAAGAAATGTTCGACTCATTCAATCGCTTCAGATTCCTCTACAACTAAAAGGAATTAGATTTCAATCAAGTCCCCATCAAAAAAAAGGGCCCTTTTTTATTTATTTGGATCAAATGTCTGTTCTTCTTGATACATCACAAGCGAAGTATCCCGGTTCAGAGATTAAAGACAACTGGGGTGACTGATTTCCAATTCACTTCAATCCGAATTCTTTTTTGTAAACATCCCACATAGATTGCAATAGAGTTTCCGCAGAACTATATTGAGGTGTCCAGTTCAATAATTCCTGCGCTTTCTTGGATGATGCAAGAAGTTTAGCCGGATCTCCGGGTCTTCTCTCAACAATATTTTGGGGGATAGTAGTTCCTGTAATCTTTCTTGCGATCTCTGCCATTTCCAAAACGGAGAAACCATTCTCTGATCCAAGATTTACAACCAATGACTCGTTATT
>JAFIGA010000048.1 GCA_020831715.1 Leptospira sp.
GACAAAACCAAAGGTTTCGTTCAGGTTCGAGACGCATTGGATCTGAAACGTATGATGGTGACAGTTGTCATCGCACTCCAGCCGGTTGTATTTATGGCTTGTTGGAATACAGGTTATCAAATCTTCCAAACGGGAGAGCCCATCCTTGGATGGAGAGCAGACATTTTGATTTGGCTGGGCATTCTGTCCGATTCAGGTAATAATTCTGTCGGCAATTCCGGTGGTATGTTGGCAATGATTGCCCTGGGTGCACTCTATTTCATTCCGTTGTATTTAGTTACCAACATCGTTGGTGGAATCTGGGAAGTATTGTTTTCTATCGTTCGAGGAAAACAAATTAACGAAGGTTTCTTGGTGACTGGTTTTTTATTTCCTTTGATTTTACCACCCGACGTACCCCTTTGGATGGTTGCTCTGGGAATTAGCTTCGGTGTGGTGATAGGTAAAGAGATCTTCGGTGGAACGGGTATGAATTTTATCAATGTTGCACTGCTATCTAGGGCATTTTTATTTTTCGCCTATCCTGCTGATTTATCCGGAGACCGGATCTGGATAGCCGTAGATGGCTATACCCAAGCAACAGTACTCGGTGCCGTGGCAAATGCCGAAACATTCCCATATACTTGGATGGACGCCTTTCTCGGATTTATTCCGGGGTCTATGGGAGAGACATCGGCTCTTGCTTGTTTGTTAGGTGGTGCTTATCTTATATGGTCTCGTATTAGTTCTTGGAGAATTGTTCTGGGCATGCTTGCTTCCTTTTCTCTCACGATCCTATTCTTGAATTATGTGGGTTCCAATCCGGTCACTCAGATGTCGTTGGATTGGCATTTGGTTGTGGGAGGATTCGCCTTTGGAACCATCTATATGGCAACCGATCCGGTGACAGCTTCCATGACCAATACGGGTCGATGGATCTATGGAGCTCTCTGTGGATTCTTGTCTGCATTGATTCGCGCAGTCAATCCTGCTTTTCCGGAAGGCGTAATGCTTGCTATACTATTGGCAAATGTTTTCGCCCCGACCATAGATTATTTCGTGGTAGAAGCCAATAAAAAAAGAAGGAGGCTTCGCGAAACACATGAGTGGTAATAAAGCAATCGATAAGGATTCTATATCCAATGTATTTCGTGTGGTGATTGGAGTGAGTTTGGTCTGCTCCATTATGGTTGCCACATCTGCTGTTCTTTTAAGAGAGCGCCAACTTGCCAATCAGGCTTTGGATTTGAAGAAGAACGTTTTGGTCGCTGCGGGAAAATACAAAAATGGAATGCAGTCAGAAGAAATTGAAGATGCATTTCGACTCATAAAACCGATCGTTGTGGACTTCGAAAAAAATACCATAACAACCGAGATTGATCCGGTTACCTATGATATGGCGAAGGCGGCTAAGGATCCGGATACTTCCGTGGCAATTCCCGCGAATGAAGATATTGCGAATCTTAGGCGACTTCCCCATTATGGAATTATTTATCTCTATATGTTGGATGGTAAGATCGAAAAAATTATTCTACCCATATCCGGATTGGGGCTTTGGAGTACTTTGTATGGTTTTATCTCCTTGGAAAATGATGGTGTGACAGTATCGGGCATAAATTTTTACGAGCACTCTGAGACTCCCGGCTTGGGTGGTGAAGTGGACAATACTGCTTGGCAGAAGAACTGGACAGGCAAGAAAGTTTATGATGCGGAAGGGCTTCCCAAGATTGAAGTTGTCAAGGGATCTGTGGATACATCCCGTTCGGGATCTGAACACCGTGTAGACGGTATATCCGGTGCAACCATTACAGCAAGGGCTGTGGGTGATATGGTTCGGTTTTGGTTGAGTGATGCTGTGTATGGTAAAATATTAAAATCAATAACGGAGGAAGGAAATGAATAAAGCAATGAAGACCTTGTTTCATCCAATATTTGATGAGAATCCCATAGCTCTTCAGATTTTGGGAATCTGCTCTGCTCTTGCCGTAACAACTAAAATGGAAACAGCGATTGTCATGAGTGTCGCCGTGATAGCTGTGATAGCATTTTCGAGTGTTTTTGTTTCATTGATTCGAGACTCCGTTCCCAGTTCTATTCGTATCATTGTTCAGATGACAATCATTGCTTCTTCTGTTATTATTACCGATCAGATCATCAAGGCGTATTTATTTGATCTGAGTAAACAGCTTTCCGTTTTTGTTGGTTTGATCATTACAAATTGTATTGTATTGGGAAGGACGGAAGGATTTGCCTTGAAGAATAAGCCCGGCTATTCGTTTTTGGATGCTATTGGAAATGGTCTAGGATATAGCTTGATTCTTTTGTTTGTGGCTTTTTTCCGTGAACTATTAGGTTCCGGGAATCTTTTCGGCATTCATATCTTACAGACTGTTTCCGAGGGAGGTTGGTTTGAACCCAATGGACTCTTGCTCTTACCGCCTAGTGCATTTTTTATCATAGGATTATTTATCTGGGGACTCAGAACTTGGAAGAAAGAGCAGGTGGAAGCCAATGGTTGATCATTATTTATCCTTACTTATAAAAGCAATTTTTGTGGAGAACATGGCACTTGCCTTCTTCTTGGGGATGTGTACTTTCCTTGCTGTTTCCAAAAAGGTATCTACCGCAATAGGATTGAGCATTGCTGTGGTTGTGGTTCAGACAATCACAGTTCCTGCGAATAACTTTTTCTATAGATCGGTGATTCGAGAAGGTGCCTTGGTATGGGCAGGTTATGAGGACTCGAATTTGGAATTTCTGGGTTTGATTACATATATCGGTGTAATCGCCGCTATGGTTCAAATCTTGGAAATGAGCTTGGATAAATTTTTCCCCGCATTGTATAGCTCCTTGGGGATATTTCTTCCCCTGATAACTGTGAATTGTGCGATACTGGGGGGATCTCTTTTTATGGTGGAGAGAGATTATAATTTCCCGGAATCGGTTGCCTATGGATTTGGTTCGGGTTTGGGTTGGGGTATTGCACTCGTGGGACTTGCCGGAATTCGTGAAAAAATGAAGTATTCCTCTGTTCCCGAAGGACTGAAGGGATTGGGTATAACATTTATTATAGTTGGTCTTATGGCTATGGCGTTTATGGGTTTCTCGGGAATACAATTATGATCACAGAGATTTCGATAGGTGTAGGAGTATTCACGGGTATTGTAATTTTTCTTACAATAGTAATACTCATCGCCAGAAATAAATTGGTTCCCCAAGGCAAGATTCACATCGATATCAATGAAGATAAAGATTTGGGAGTGGATGTTGCCGTAGGTGGCAAGCTACTCAATGCCCTCAGTGCCAAGAAAATTTTCATATCTTCTGCTTGCGGGGGCGGGGGAACCTGTGGGCAGTGTAAGGTGAAGGTTGTAGCAGGGGGAGGGGAGCTTCTTCCCACAGAAGTCAGTCATATCAATCGAAAAGAATCCAAAGAAGGATATCGTCTCTCTTGCCAGGTAGTCTGTAAAGAAGACATGAAAATTGAATTGCCCAAAGAAATATTCGGAACTCATAAATGGAAATGTAAAGTTCGATCCAATCACAATGTGGCAACATTTATCAAAGAGTTGGTTCTGGAACTTCCCACCGGACAAAATGTAGATTTCCGAGCCGGTGGCTTTATACAAATTGATGCGCCTCCGCATAAGATGGAGTATCAAAATATCTCCGTAGAAGATCGATTTCGTGATGAATGGGATCGCTACAATCTATGGCAGTATACTTCCAAGGTTTCCAAGCCGGTGACACGTGCCTATTCCATGGCGAATTATCCCGAGGAAGAAGGAATCATCATGTTAAATGTTCGGATTGCTTCACCACCACCCAATTCATCCGGTATTCCTCCCGGCAAGATGAGTTCATTTCTTTTTAATTTAAAAGAAGGAGACAGTGTAACAATATCAGGCCCCTATGGAGAATTCTACGCCAAGGAGACGGATAAAGAAATGGTGTTTGTTGGTGGGGGTGCGGGAATGGCTCCTATGCGTTCTCATATTTTTGACCAATTGAAACGTCTTGGATCCAAACGTAAGATTTCATTCTGGTATGGAGCGAGGTCTCTTCGAGAGATGTTCTACAAAGAGGATTTTGATTCACTCGCAAACGACTTTCCCAATTTTACTTGGCATATTGCACTATCCGAGCCACAGCCGGAAGACAACTGGACCGGATCAACCGGGTTCATTCATAAAGTACTTTTAGATGAGTATCTGAGCAAGCATGCAACACCGGAAGATTGTGAATATTATTTGTGTGGGCCTCCGATGATGCTAAAGGCTACTTTGGGAATGCTTCATGATTTGGGAGTAGAAGAAGAGAACATTCTGTTCGATGATTTTGGGTAGACTGTTATTTTCAGTAATTCATTCAGAAATACAAATTGCCAAGGGTAAAAAAAAGCACCCCTCCCGCAACTTTTAACAATGAATACGATGGAAGGGGTGCGAATGTTCTTTCGGAGAAAATTGGAGTTAAAAATACCTCTCAGCATCTTTAAAAAATTGCTCGGTGGTTCTTTCGAACACAGACTTCTCAGTTGCGGTATCTGTATTCAACCAAATAACGAAAAAAAGTGGGAACCATTGTCCATATTTCCTTTCGACAGAATAAGAGAAAGTCTCAACTTCTTTCCCATTCTTCCAAAGAGTATATCGCATATCATAGCCATCATGCATACTCCATGCAGGTAAAATGGTAGCTGTCATCGTGCTGGCAGTAAGAAAGAGGAGTGCCGGTGTGGTAGGCGAACGATAGTCCACTTTTACATCCACAAAATATCCATCATTGGGGACATCTACACCGGATTCGGTGTTCTTGAAAGGAGTCTTAACTTGGAAATAAGTCTCCATAGCCTCCTTGCCACCTAGATTGAAGGCAGGAAAATAGGGCAGATTATAGACTAGCTTCTTGTCGTGGATCTTTTTGGAACTGACCAAGGGATCTGCCTTAGGAAAATCCTTATAATCTATCAGACAATTTGCAGTTGTAGTTGCCACGAAAAGGGTGAAAAACAAGGATAATTGTTTGATATTTATTCTCATATGCAATACTTAGACGATGGAAATATGCGAATGGTTCATTTAATCTATTGTCAGATTCATGCCATACAAAATCCTGGAGAAAACAGTGAATACCTAAAAGGGGAAAACTTCCATGGCTGAAGAAACAACAGAAAAGAAAAACAAAAAAATCTCCAAGATGACCTTGGATGAGATCGAAACTGCAATCAAGAAGGCAACTGAGGCTATGAATGGCTCAACTGCACTCTACGTAAAGCACCTCAATCAGAGAAAACAAGAACTTCTCGCTAAACAATCTTAATACTTAGAATTTGCTTCAATTAGTAGGAATAGAGCATCGTTATGGCTCCAATATCCTCTTTGATGGATTTTCGTGGCATATTAAGCCAGGCACTCGTACGGCTCTCGTGGGTCCGAACGGTGCCGGGAAAACTACTCTCTTTAAAATTGCAACCGAAGAGCTGAAACCTGATGCCGGTTCTGTAGTCCGTTCGAAAGAAACGCAGATTTCTCTATTCCAACAGATTCCTGATTTCAATCCCAGTGCTACAATTTTGGAGACGGCACTCTCCAAGAACAGTTTGTATTCAGAATACAGTCATGAGATCCACAGGATTCACGAAAAAATGGATTCTGTAGATCCGTCCTCTTCTGAGTTTGAAAGACTTTTGGATGAGCAGGCAAATATGGAAGAGTTTGCACAGAAGCACGACCTGCACAATCTCGAAACCAAGGCTAAAAAAATTCTCAGCGGACTGGGTTTTACCGATGAAGGTATGGAAAGAGCGGTAAGCTCTTATTCACCGGGATACCAGCATAGATTGGGTCTTGCCATTGCATTATTGAATACACATAATCTTCTGTTTCTGGATGAACCAACCAATCATTTGGATGACTCCGCTAAAAACTGGTTAGCTGATTACTTAGTGGGTCAAAAGGCAGCATTTGTTCTTGTAACTCACGATCCTGAGTTTCTAAATAAAACTACTAAATCTATAACAGAGGTCAATTCAAAAGGAGTTTTCGAGTTCGAAGGAAGTCTGGATGAATTCTTCGAGGCAAAAGAAGAAATCCAAGCCAGACTGCAGAAACAATTCGATAAAGAAGAAACGTATTTGAAAGCCAGAATGGATTGGGTGGATCGATTTCGGGCAAAAGCTACCAAGGCTAGGCAAGCTCAATCTGTTCTGAAAAAATTGGAGAAGCGAGAAAAAGTTGAGGCACCTGAGGAAAGTTTTTGGAGCCAGAAACCCGAATACAATTTTCGCTACGAAGAGGCTTCCAAGATATCATTTAGAATCAGTGGCGGTTCCTATACCTATCCGGGAACTACAGATGTGATTTATTCCGGTGCTGATATGGAAGTGAATAATGGGGATAAGGTGGCGATTGTTGGTCCCAATGGAGTGGGTAAATCCACCTTCCTTCGTTCCATTGCAGGAATTACTTCTTTCACGGAGGGAGACTTCATGAAGGGTCCCCGAACCAAAATCGGATACTTTTCTCAGAACCACAGAGAAAAATTAAATGAAGATCTCAATCTATTACAGACCGTTCTAAAATACTTCCCCCATCTTGCCGATGTGGAAGCTCGTTCTATATTGGGGCATTTTGCCTTCCCGGGGGATAGCGTGTTCAAGTCCGTTCGAGCACTATCCGGTGGAGAACAGAGTAGGCTCAGGCTTGCTCTTTTGGTTCATACTCCAACCAATTGTCTTTTGTTAGATGAGCCAACCAATCACTTGGATATAGTGGTGAGAGATGCATTGAAGCGAGCTTTAGTTGCCTATCAGGGATCGGTGGTTGTGATCAGTCATGATCCCGAATTTTTGACCGGATTCTGCGATAGAACATTTCAACTATCAGGTGGAAAGTTGAATAACTTGAATGTTAGTTTTGATGATTATCTTATCTATCACAAGGAAGATGAGGATGAGATATCCAAATCCGGAGGTAGAACGGAAGGATCGAATAAGCCTCAAACAATGACAAAATCGGCTAAGAATCAGATGAAAAATCGAATCAAGTCAATTGAAAAAGAGATTCCCGATATTGAAAAGAAATTGGAACTTTTGGAAAAAAATAAAAAGTCCAAAGAAGAGTTGCTTGCCGATCCTGATTTTTTTAAGAATCGGAGTTACCAGACAGAATTGGATTCCTACAATGAGATAAAAAATGAGATTGCCAGCCTCACTGATCAGTGGGAAGTTGCTCATAAAGAATTAGATAGTTTAAAAGAGCAGGTAAGTCAATGAGTGTACCGGAAATAGATACCCCAAGTTTAAAAAAAAGATTGGATGATAGAATTGCAGGAAAGGATTCTTTCCACCTTTTGGATGTAAGAAATCCGCATGAACAAGATATTGCTTTGATCCCCGGAACCGATCGTTTGATCCCTGTTACTGAATTGGAAAGTAGACTTTCCGAATTGGATGACTGGAAGGCAGATGGGCAAGAATTGTTGGTCTATTGCAGATCCGGTGGAAGATCCGGCAATGCAGTGGCACTACTCATGCAGAATGGATTCACTAAATGCAAGAACGTAGCCGGTGGAACTCTCGCATACTCAGACCAAGTGGATCCGAGTATGGAGAAGTATTGAAATATATTTCATAGGTATAATCTTACTTAGAACTTGTTTCCAAAAAAGGGTTTTGGGACAAGTTCTTATAAATTTCCATGTATCATAGGTCGGATTGTTTCAGCAAAAAACAATGAATTGCCCGTTGGTGGGAGATTCGTTATGCTAGACTTCCGACCTAAATTATTTACAGAAATGATACCAAAGTAACCTCGATTTCTATCCAACCAAGGGAAGAATCCGTTTGCTCCGACTGAGTGAGATATTAAATCCTTATCACATTCGGTTGCATTATTTGGATTGGAACAATATCTCCAATTACCCAGACCGTACTTCCACTGGTATCCAAAGGCTGAAAACTGCGAAAAACCAATTCGAGATCCCTCGGACTGATCATCGAGAATCTCACTCACACGTGCAGGTGTTAGAAAGCCCGGAACATCCGCAGTTCCATTGAATGCATTTCCTTCCCTTACCAATGCTAACATAATTCGAGAGTATTCTCTGGGAGATATAATCAACCCGTAGGCTCCGGCAAGACTCCCATCTCCATCGGGATTTCCTCCCAAGCCACTCACCCATTTGGTTCTCTCCCCATTGAAGCCAAGTGGAGTGACAACCTCGTCAATGTACAATTGACTCCAAGATTTGCCACAAGCAACTTCTGTCATTCTCTGTGCCACTGCCATATGATTCGAGTTATATACAAATGACTCGCCGGCAGGATCTTGCTTAGTATTGTCTCTGATTGAATTCACACATTCATCTTTTTGTGCGTTGCTTGCATTGTTTGGAAGATTGGCGATGCATGCATCTTGACCGGAAGCTCCCCCTCGGTCATTCAATCCTGATGTGAAAGCAAGAAGTTGTCTCATTGTGATATTGTTACGAGTTGTCCATCCCAGAACTTGCCCTGTAGTTGAATTCAGTGAAAGTGCTCCACCTGTATTACAAGATCCACTTTGTATGGCACGCTGAATCACAACAGCCGTGACCCATTTTGATCCCGAGAAAATAATTTGATGCTTATTGTTGGCGATATTTCCTAGTTCTCTATCATGGATGATTCTGTTATTTTTATCAATTACCAATAAGCTAGCTCCCTCATCTGCAGTTCTGGCGAACCTTTCAAAGCAATCATTTACATTCGTACATTGTGCACCACCAATTGCCAAGTAAGTCAGAGATTGGGCGTAGTTGGGGGATTCTTCGTTTCTACAATTCAGCAAGAAAACGAGGGAAATTGCTATAGAGGTTAATTTAAAAAAGTTATTCTTTCTCATAAGTTGATTACCGGTTCGATGTGAAGTAGATTTCCTGTTTTTTCCAGTTTGCAAGAAGCGAGTTCGGGAATGATTAAACCATCTCTGATAGAAGCAACGATAGCTCCTCCGGGTGGTAAGGAATCCAAATAAGAGCCATATAAAAATGCTGCTCGACCTCGGATTGTTTTCGTGCACTCATCCAGGGATTTTTGCGTGTAAAATTCATTGTCCGGTATGGGGGATAGAATGGGTTGCAAGAAAGATGCTAGAAAACCATTGATCACTGTTAAAAAGCCAACTTCCTGAATCCCTGCTTGCATGCCCTTTTGAGCAAGCCAAAGTAGCTGTCCGGTTGTGACTGCTTCAAAAGTAGCCTCCGCAATAGCCTCTTTGGCTTCTTTACCTGTAACGGAATCCCTTGTGGGAATTCCAACTTCTTCCATCACCATGCAATTGTGCATTAAAAATAGAATAAAAATACTTGCTCCAATTTTTCTCATGCTCGTTAGACATTTTTTAAGGCAAATTTTGTCAAAAATTGGCATAATTCTAAAATAAATGTCTTAATCTAATCTAAAAATTCATCCCCAGAGTGATCCAAATATTCCTTCTTTCCAAAGGATGTTGGGTGGGATAGTAATCTCCCGTTGCATTTCGAATTCCCGGATCGAAGAAAAGATCATTTGATGCATTATTGACTAAGATATTTAAATAGAGTCCTTTGTAGATAAAATTCTCCCAGCGAAAATTCGCCTTAAGCATCGTATAACTTGCGACAGCATTACTTGGATTGGTGGCAATAGTTCTTCTTACATCCACATAGCTACCACTCAAGAAAAAAGAAACATCCTGGTTGAAATGAATTGTAAAACCAAGATTCCATTTGTGTGGTGCAATATGAGGAACTGCACCCCTTGTGGGAACAGTGGTCTCTCCTGTAATCTCTTCGAAGAGGTAAATATACAAATCATCAACAGGATTGTCTTTTTCTCTGCCTCTTGTGCTGGGAGAGTTTTGCAAGGTATTGGGAAGGTTTGTATACCTTGCATCTGTAAAAGTATAATTGGCAAATAGATCTAGCCAGTCCAGTGCTTTGACGTTATTGGCGAATTCCACTCCGCGTATATTTACTTCTCCCAGGTTTTGATTTTGATTCCAGGCTCCGGCAGAAGGTTCATTCCCATCAATCGGTATATCATCCAGGGTTCGTACTTCCAAGATAAGGTTGGATATTTTATTATCATAGGCATGTAATGAACCCATCCATCTCTGAAACAGGTTGTAACTTACTCCCAATTCTCTTGTTTCCATAGTTTCCGGAGCTAGATCAGGATTAGATTTTCTTTGGAGAGTTTGGGAAAACAATTCAAATGGTGTAGGTTCCCTAAATCCTGTACTATACAATGCCTTGAAAGTAAGTTCTCGTATGGGTTGGTAGAGCAAACTCATTCTAGGATTGGTAGCTGCTCCATAGGTAGAAGTTTCATCATGACGAATACCACCTAATACTGTAACTTTTTCCCAGAAGCGAATGGATTGTTGGATATACCCGGCAAAGTTATTGATATCCACTCGTTCATAGGTTCCATAACCCTTTGCAACTACGAATTGACGAGCAACTATACCAACAACAGTTGACATGTATTCATTTGGATTATAAAATAATTTTTCTTCAATCTGATAGGCATAATCCGGTCTATCATAATTCGAACCGATTGTAAAATCTCCCGTTCTATATTCTACACCAGGACCTACCTCATTAGGATATGTTTCCTTACTTGATCCCATAATCTGTGTATGGCGAATGACTGCTTCTGAATCCAATGAGAGACTATCGGTAAAATCATGTTCATATCCCATTGCCACTGAGTGGTTTTGAAAGTCCCAATTGGATCCTATAAAACCTTCCGGACTTGCCGTCCCATTCAACACACCTAGAAGACGAGCGGAATTTCTTGCATCAAAATTCCCGGTCTCGAGTCCTCTTTGGCTAAAATCAATCTGTTGATTTCCATTTGCAAAGGTTCCTTCTCCTTGGTGGTATTTCCAATTGATAGTTTGGAAACGGAATTTATCCATTTTGAATTTAGCCGTTACATTATAAGACTCTTCGTGGGAATTGTTATAGTTGGGTGACCAATAGTGGCCGGTAGAAGATGCATCCGGTTGACAAGCTCCCCCGCAAAGCTTATTCTCTACAGGATCGGATCCATTCAATCTTCCTATTCCTCCAAAATTGGGACCTTGTGTCTTGTAAGCATAACCTGCTACACTATATTGGATTTTTCCGGAATCGGAATGACCTCTTGCAGAAAAATTAGCCGCAGCTCCTGGATTGCGAAAACCACTTTCATAGCTTCCATACATTACTTCAGCATGGTTTCCCGGTGAAGTTTTCCCATCTTTTGTGATAACATTGATAATTCCATTGAATGCATTTGCTCCATAGAGTGCAGACGCAGGACCCGATACAACTTCTATACGATCCACATTCATCAACGGAAATCGAATGGAGCCGGCAAGAAATCCGTTCTCATTTATGTTGTTATCTTGAATACCATCAATATATATATTGGTTCTGTTGTTATTTCCAATCAAGCCTCGCTGGTGAATCAGCTCAGGAAAGATACCATAGTTGTGCTGGAAGTCGAATCCGGGTAGGTCTTTTAAAGCATCAACTAGAGTTCGGTATCCCCTTTCTCTTATCTGTTTTGCGGTAATAACATAAACAGCCGCAGGAGCCTCGGATATTTTTACTTTGGTTTTTGTCGCAGACACAACTTCGATTTCTTCCATAATTCTAAAAACTTGTTCTGCTTCTTTGGAAATATCACTCTTGGCGATGGGAAAAGCTTCTTCTCTTGAGACTTTAGTCGAAGAAAGATGCTCCATGATTTCCTGTCTCTTTTCTTGACCTGTTGGGTTTATCTTTAATTTCAAAGCGAGTCTTTTGGTAAAACGATCCATTGTAATGGAGTCATCTTGCTTAAGGTCCGCACCGGATAGATCCAAACCTTCGATTTTTAGTATTTCATCGGATGAACTAAAAGCATCGATCACTCTCCCGGTGGTGGGGTTGTATACTTGAGCATAGACTTCCAAGTTTCCCAAATGACTTCTTCCATAAAATCCACTTAGGTAAAATTGCGCATTTTGCCTTTTCGCATAATTTAAATTAGATTCCAGTGAATTGTAAGGAATTTCTTGAACAGTAAAGTTGTTTTTTTGTAATTGAGATTTTAGTGATTGAAATAATAAAGATGCTGTCTTGTCCTCTTGAGTTTTGAGTGGACGAAACTCACCAACATAGATCAGTTTAGATTCGGATTGTGCATGAATAGAAAGAGAAAAAAATAATGTTACAATGACCAAATAATTTCTAAAATTTTCCATATATAAACCTTGAGTGAATAATTATTTTTAAAAAATATTACTCAAATCTATATGAATAGAAAAAGGTGTATAGAAAAAAATGATATTTGAGCTATATTTTAAAATTAATTTACAAAATATTTACATGATTCTATCAAAGTAAACTTTGTTAGCTAACGATGTTTATGTAGACTTGAATATTAAACAACACCTTGAGCAATCATTGCATCAGCGACCTTTACAAAGCCTGCAATATTTGCACCGTTGGCATAGCTAATACTTCCATCTTTTCCTTTTCCATATTCAAGGCAAGCTCGGTGAATTCCTTTCATGATAGAATGTAGCTTTTCATCAACTTCTTCTCTTGTCCATGAGAGCCGCATTGCGTTTTGGCTCATTTCTAGTCCGGATGTTGCTACACCACCGGCATTGGATGCTTTACCGGGCGCATAGAATACTCCTCGATTCTCAAAATAATGAACTGCATCATTGGTAGTGGGCATATTTGCACCTTCCGCAACACAGATTACTTTATTGGATACCAGAGTCTTGGCATCCTCCAGATTCAACTCGTTTTGAGTAGCACAAGGAAGAGCGACGTCTACCGGAACATGCCAAGGTTTCTTCCCCGGTAAATATTCAGCATTGGTTTCTTTGGCATATTCTTCCACTCGACCGAATTTTTTGTTCTTAATATGCATAAGAATATCAAGTTTCTCGTAATTAATCCCTTCTTCATCCACCACAGTTCCACTCGAATCGGAGATAGTTACGACTTTTGCACCGAGATGAAGACACTTCTCAACAGCGAATTGTGCAACATTGCCAGATCCGGAAACTGATACTCGCATACCTTCCAAACCTTTCTTTTGATAATTCAGCATTTCCTGTGCAAAATATACGGTTCCATAACCGGTAGCTTCAGGTCGAATTAGCGATCCTCCAAATGGAACTCCTTTCCCGGTAAAAACACAAGAAGAATCATTGGATAACTTTTTCATCATGCCAACTAGATAGCCAATCTCTCTTGCTCCAACTCCTATATCCCCGGCAGGAATATCTCGATCCGCTCCTATATGACGAAACAATTCTGACATAAATGCTTGGCAAAATCTCATAATCTCTCCTGAGCTCTTTCCCTTAGGATCAAAATCAGAACCGCCTTTTCCACCTCCCATGGGAAGAGTTGTAAGAGCATTTTTAAAAGTCTGTTCAAATGCAAGAAATTTGAGAATAGAGAGATTTACACTGGGATGAAAGCGAATTCCTCCCTTATAGGGACCGATTGCTGAATTATGCTGAATACGATATGCACGATTTACATGAACTTCACCTTGATCATCAACCCAAGCCACTCTAAAAATGATAATTCTTTCCGGTTCCACCAATCGATCTAAGAGTGAGTGTTCTGCATATTGAGGATTATTTTCAATAAATGGCCACAGACTAGTGAAAACTTCTTTTACAGCTTGGTGGAATTCTTCTTGTCCTGGATGTGTTTTTTTTACATAATCTAAAAATTCAATAAGGGATTTGTATTTCATATCTTAGTATAAAATTACAAATTGTCCGAAAATGTCGAGTTTTAAAATTAGATTTGTCGTCGTAAGTAATGGGAAATCCTAAATAGGAAATCATATTCATTGACAAGCTATAAAACTACAGATTATTGTAGAATCCCTCGAATGCCTCTGTAAAAGCAGTCGGTTGTTCTATAAATGGAAAATGACCTGAGTCAGCAATCAGTCTTGCCTTTATAGTTGCTTTGCCTCCCATTCTTAGATTTGCCTGAACCGACAGAGCATCATTTCCAATGATGAAATTAGATGGAATTAGATCTTTTTTTCCATGAACCAATAAAACCGGATAGTTTATATTCCTCAATTGAGTTGTCAGATTCAAGTTGGAATTTCCAATGCCAGGACCTTGTAAATTTCCATAGGCAGCAGTATCTATAATCAAACTTGAATTAATCAATGATGATACAGCTAATCCATTATGAATGGTTCTATCCGAAGGTGAGTTGAATCGGAGACTTTGAGAATTTTGACTTTTTCCGATATTTGAGTTGTAATCTGCAAAATAAAATTTAAATGTAAAATCGTAATAATCTTTGAATGCATTTGAGGAAGGACTGAAATTAGAATCATTAGGCGTTAGAAGTCTAGCCTTTTCCACAATAATTCCAACATTTTGCAAGGTAGCTCGATCAATTAAATTATTTAAAAATTGACCATAATAACTATGATGTGCTCCGGCGCTTCCAACTAAGGCTAGAGATTTCACATTGTTTTTGTATTTGTTGTCTGTTGCATAGAGCATAGCATAAAGCCCACCCCAAGAGTGACCGAGTATATTTATTTTCTCACCAAGCCCTAGTTGCACACGGATTGCATCCAAGTCTTGCAAAAACTTGTCTTTGTTTATGAAGTTGGCATTGAGGTCTGAGGATCCAACGGAACCGCCGGAGAGACCGGTTCCTCTTTGGTCGAAGAAAATCAGTTGCTTTCCGGCTCCGATGGTTTGGGAAAGGTGAGCGACAAGATAGTTGTGATCCAGTCCGGGACCACCGTGGAGAACTACCACGGGTGTTCCTGATCCAACTTTTTTGAAAAAGATAGGAGTTCCATCTACAGAACGAATAATTCCTTCTTGAGTATCTTTTGAACTGTTGAAACAATCCCAATTGACAGTAAATGTTAGCAAAAATCCTAAGATGAGTAACTTAAATGTTCTGAAAATATTAAAATTCATATATGCTCCTAATTCAAGAGAACATTTTGAATCTAAACTTAATTCACTTTCTAGTCAATAAAAAATTTTGGTAATTTCAGGAAACCTTCTGAAGCAGATTGACTGTCAATTTTATATTTCGAATTGTTATTTCTTTTTTCATATATTTCTCGACACACTCGTTATATATCTCTCTCAATTGAATAAGTTGACCCATATAACTAAAAATCGACCATATTGCCATTCGTCCGATTGAAATGTTGGGGTAATCGTGAGATGGCATGTCGTTGTTTTTGCCTGTGGATTTGATTAGAAATGTCTCATCTTGAATTGGTTTAAAACCATGTTTATCCAAGAATGGTTTAGTTACATTAAATGTATCAAGGCGAGCATTCGTTATCTCGGCATGTCTTGTGAATAAGTCCTTAAACAATGGATCAACATCCGAAGCAGATAGATCCGGTTCAATCATGAGGAAAAAACCCCCAATATTCAATATGCGGTGGATCTCTGATATTGCCTTTTCCAGGTCGGGAATATGTTTAATCGTAAAATGGGTGAGTGCATAGTCAATACTTCTGTCGGCAAAGCTGGAACTATATATATTTTCATTTAACCAATGTAATGTAGGGTGGGTTATCTGAGCAAAATTTATCAGATCCTGAGATCTATCCAGTCCATACATCGTATAACCGGGAAATTGTTCCTTGAGTAGTCCTGTGAGTATACCGGTTCCACATCCTATGTCCAAATATACTTTATTAGAAGATGATGTCGGAGGTGGGAATTTTTCAAGGAAAGTCTTGATAACAGGGTATGTAACCCTGGTCAATGAGGCTAGTCTTGGAATTTCTTCCTGTAGAGATAACGAATCTAGGTAAAAATCATTCACGACGTTTAGGTAACTTGTTAGTTGAACAAGGCCTCTTGCTCAGGAGACTTGTCAGGGAAATCTAAGACTAAATCAACCCAAAGTTTTTTGAAATTAAGGACTGTTTTTATCTGCCATGAAACTTTTGCAGATCCTAAAATACGAACGGGAGTATATTTTTTATTTCTACATTCAATGAGAAAAAGACTCAGTGTTGTAATTCCGGAACTGTTCATGAAGTTTAAATTTTGAATGTCAACGGTCATCTGGTCGTTTGTATTTTCAATACCGGTTTTTAGAACTTTTTTTATTTCCTCATATGAGGCTAAATTCTGTAATCTCATAGAGCCCGTCATTACAACTTTTTTCTCTGCTGGGTCATAATAGGCTGAGTATTCTTCGGTTTTTACTTCCATTATTTCTAATCCTGACTATTGTTCTGTGATATTCAAATAGGCTTCCACAGTCACCTCATGTCGGTCACTGTCTAATTTTTTAAATTGGTAACCGAAACGAATCGGATAATCTTTGTAAAGCAATAAATACCCCATGCCTGAGGTATCTCCTTCGTCCGAAAGACTCTCCAATTGTTCATAATATAATTTCTCGATATCTCCTGAAAGATTTTTTTTTATGATTTCTTCAAAATTTGCTCTGATTCGATCGGACACTATGTTGCGTATTTCTATCTTGATTATAGTTGAATAATATTTTAGATCAAGATCGATCAAACCATTGCGAGGTTTGGCAAATTTAGCGGCATTCTCCACTAACTCATTTACAACAGTGGATACAGAATTTCTAATGTAGTCGTTTAGGCTTGCATTATTAACGAAAAAGTCAGCAGTAAAATCAGATACTCGACCAATCCTCTTCCATTGTGACATCATATCGATCGGTTGGAGGCGCATAAATAAATGAGATTCCGGTGGCAATATATCAGGTATCAATTTAAAATCTGAATATTGAATTATTTCGGCAGCCATTTTAATTTTTATAGATTTCCATTTTTTTGACTATACAACAGAGAGTTTTTTTATATTTTTTTTGTATAGGCGAATTTGTCAAGGATTCGTGTTTGAGAGGCAATAATTTGAAAGAACTGTATCTCGGAGATTTTGATAAGGTAATCCCCGAAGGAATGAAACCAGAAAGCAATGTAGAAATCATGATCACGCCTTTAGATCTGGTTACTTATTGGAAAAGGGTGGGAATTCTTGTCGACTTTGTTGCAGGTTTTTATACATATTCATTTTTACCTGCAGACAAGCCCGTTCAAGATATTTCCGGGACACCTGTATTTACATCAATATCCACAGTGTTCAATGAAATGGTTGAGAATGCTGCCAAGTATTCTATGGACAAAAAGTCTCGTATAAAGATCAATTTGAACCAATATCAAAATATATTTAAAATGCAGATCGAGAATTCTACCAGTATAGAATCAGCGATGAATTTTTATGATGTAATGAAAGAGATTTTTCAAGGGGAAGATTTGGAATTGATGTATATCCAAAAGCTCGAAGACAATTGCGAGAACAATCCGCACGGACACTCCGGGATTGGGATCATGATGATATTGAAAGATTATCCGGTTAAGATGGGAGTTCGTGTTCGAACTGATGAAGAAAATTCAGCCGCTTATGTATTAATTGAAGTTTATTACGACACTAGCTCAGGCGATTGATTCGGCTTGGGCGAAAAAAGCCCTTATCTCATCCGTATTATCGGTAAAGAAGATTACCGAAGAATAATCAGGTCTTACGGGTAAAAATACCACAGCTTCATCATAGAATACAACTTGTTTTAGGTCTCGTGGTTCATAAGTATAAGAAAGATTTTTGACTCGAAAGATTAGCTTTCCGGATTCCTCGAAGAGTGCACCCTCACCAATTCTTCTTAAGTCAGTAAATGCATCTTCAGTAAGTTCAATGGAAGAGAAGTCACGATTTTCCAAAGGAAGTCTGCCTTTGGTGTCTAGGAAGAGAAGCCCCTTTACAATGAGTCGTTCTTCGGGTGCGGGTTCTACATTTTTTCCATCACTTCCTAATATGGTTACAGACTCTACAATTTCCGGTTTTTGCTCAATAGGAGATGGTTGCGTAAATACGATATTATCCGATGGGTGTGATTGTGTTGAAGCAGGGTATGAGGAAGAGAATTCTCTTTCATGTAGAATCCTTTCTTCCATGTCACTGTCTATATTGCCCGGTCTTTTTCTGGCATAGTAGAGGCTTTCTTTTAGATCTTCTTCGGATAATTTGCCCCTTCTTCTACCGGGCTCCTGGAAATTCTGCCTTGATTCCATCTTGCTCGGCTGGGATGCTCCTTCTGTCGGTGCCATGGAGACATAGACAAAACACAGCACTCCTACAAGAATCATAGCTATCGCAATATAAAGCATCTTGCTTTTATTATCAGGATTTTGTCTCTTATTCTGTAGCAGAATTTTCTTAGTTTACATATTTCCACCAAAAATTTGTATGAAAAGTAGGACGTATTTATGCTCGAAGAGACACCCACAACGATAGGACAGAAGATTTGGAGAGGACTAATTGGTTTTTTTCTGGGGATTCTGGTTTTGATGCTGATTATCACGCTTTTGCCCGCAGGAGATATGGAAGAAAGCCTTATCAACCAACTCACCGGTAGGGTCAGTACGAAAGCCGGTAAGATCGGAAATCAATCCATACCAATGGATTATTTCAATGCCGCTAGACGGGATTGCTATTATCAATATAAAGAATATGCTCCCCAACTTGCCGACAACGAAGGTATGATTTCCAATTGTGCCTTTCAGACACTTCGTTCAGTTGTGGTTGGTAAAGAACTTGCTGACTCTTTTGGATACCAGGTATCAGAACTAGCCATCAAAAGAGAATTATCCAGACAAGCGAGAGAATACCATTCTCAAGTGTCCCAACAAGCCGGTTATGATAAAGAAGATCTTCGTTCAGTAGAAGACATCTACAGAAATCTATTGAGAAGCGAGCCTATACTATACAGAGTGGATGTTTCTACCGCAAAATCATTATTTGATGGATTTATGCGAGCTACTGTTAAAAAAACAGAGTCCGAAATCGGAATCGAAAAAGAATCCAACTTGGCAAAAATCTCAATCAGGCTGGTTCCATTTTCCAACTCTGTGTTATCTGAAATCGTAGAAAGAGAACTCACTATATCTGATGATGAGATCCGAAAAGAATACGACAAACAAACGAAAGCAGGTACTACTCCCAAAGGGGAAGACGGAAAGCCATTATCTTTTGATGAAAGAAAATCCATCCTAACCAGCAAAATTCGATTGGATAAAAAGAATAAAGCTATTGAAGAAAAAAGAATTGAATTGAACAAGAAAAGAGAAGACGGAGCTAGTTTGGAAGAACTTGCTCAGATTGTTTCTTCCAAGCCGGTTCTATTCAATAATTTAGGAATTCAATCTCTTGGCTCTCTAAGCCAAGGGGATAAGGTTTACAGATTGACACAGGATCAAGAGTTCCTAAAAGACATGAGTGAGAAAGGATTTGGAACAGGTAAGATCGGTGGACCTTATAAAGACGGTGATAAGAACTATTTCGTAGAATTCACTTCTCTTTCCCTTCCAGACAATCTGGTTGCATCCGGTAGTATTGAGCGTGAGGACAGCCGCAGTCTATTAGGTGGATTTTTCTTGGAGATCAATCAATCTCTTGGTAAGGAAAGACCTTTAGTTCGAAATGTTCGGATAGCGGGAGAGTAAGGATGCAGATAAAAGCTGATTTTATAAATCCTTTTCTCGAAGCGGCAACCATTGTTTTTAGAGATGTTTTACAGGCGGATCTTATCCGTGGAAAAATTGGGATCAAAGACTCTCCGACTCCTTCGCATGAACTAGCCATCATTGTAGGTGTGATTGGATCATTCAGTGGGGAAGTTGTCTACAGCATGAACTACGATGCAGCATATAAGATTTCCGGGAAGCTAGCACCCGGAATGCCTTTGGAAGATATCAAGAATGAATACAAGGATATGATGGGTGAGATTGCCAACATGACAACGGGGAACGCAATGAATATATTCGCCTCGGCTGGACAGTCTATCGAAATTACGACACCTAACATTGTTGAATCGAAATCAACTACTATAAAATTTAACAAGAAACCAACGCTACAAATAAACCTCTATTCCAAATTTGGTAGAATAGAGGTCAATGTGGCTATTAGTTAGATTTAGAGACTTTTCCGGAATTCCGGAGATTCGATGTTCTAAACGCAGCCGGGATTTTCTCCGCCATATTTCTTGCAGAGACATTCTTTTTTTTCAATCGGATTCTGAGTGGACTCCAAAACGAGATCATGAAGGAATTGAATGAATTTAGGATAAATCCCCGGTGCAGGAATTCTGTTGTACGATTCAGCTCCTGCCTCCATGGCAATATCTCTTAGTTCTACGCCTATTTCTTCCAAGGTTTCCAAGTGATCCCCGACAAAACTAATGGGGTAGACCGCAATTCTTGCTTTCTTCGCGCCCAATTCTTTTAGTTTTTCAATTGTATTGGGTTCGGTCCACTTAGCGGGACCAACACGACTTTGAAAAGATAGATGTGTTCTTCCTCTGAATCCTGATTTCTTCAGTTCTGTTTCAATGCCTCGAATGGAAGCTTCCACTTCTTGTACATATGTGTCACCTTTCTTGATAAGGCGCATCGGTATTCCATGAGCGGAGAAAACTAGATCCATTTCTTCCCAGTTGGAGATTGATTTTTCATTGTCCAAGTGAATGAAATCTGCCTCTTTCAGCTTTCCTTGAAAATAATCCAGAATCAAATGGGATACTACTTTATGAAATCTGAAGTCTCTGGCAAAATGATCCACCCAGCCCCTTGTTCCCAGTGGACATCTTCCGATCAATCCTTCCATTATCTTGCCTGTGGAAAGAGTAGTAGAACGGGAAAATTGAGGATAAAGAGGAAGATAGATATTCGTTTCTGTTGGATTCAACACAGTAGGGTCGATTCCACGAATATTGGGATAACCGCAAGTCATTGTTACTTCTGTTTCCCATTTTTTTCCTGTGGATTTTTGGAGGAGTTCAGCAATAGCATAGGCTTGTTTCTTAGTTTCATCAAACAACGGAGAGCCTCCACCATATCCCATAGATGCATAAGTTCCTGCAACTTTAGGAGCACGCTTCTTGGCAATGAAGCGTGCCAACTTTTTTCTGAGTGGCTCCCAGAGAGGAAGGTCAAAAACGTAGGGATCTAAAAATAAATCTCGTAGGAAGGGTTCAATCTCTTCTGTGGTTCTGGGTCCACCGAGATTTATGAGGGTTAAGCGGTTTTGATGAGAATTCATTGGCATATTTATTATTTGGTCTGTATTTTAGACATATTTTTAAAACGATTGAACCAAATAAAGCTAATCTTTCTTCACCTTGAAATTCTTTATTGCAAAACGAGCGAGCTTTCTCAATTCCGGATTGGATGACATAGTTATTTTTTCCAAAACTGGAAGAGAAGCGGGATCTCCTCTTCTGCCCAAAGATTCAATGGCGAGTTTGCTCTGGATGATTTTATTGGATGTTGCCAACTTCTCCAGTTCCATTCTCGCTCTTTCTCCTTCGATTTGGTTCAATGCCGGTATCGAAAAAGGTGCAAGATTATCATCCGAAGAACTCTTCACCAAAGCATCGATAGATGATGGACTTTTGAGTTGTCCCAAGGATTCAAGAGCGGCAGATGCCAATCTTCTGTCGCTAGACTGACTCGCTAGAACCAATCGATCAACAGACTTTTCTGTTCCGGCAAATCCCAAAGCCCATGCCGCGCCATACCTTGCTTCACCTGACTTTTCAGCCAGAACTTCCCACAATACAGGCTCGGATTCCGAATTTCCCAACCAGCCTAAAGATTTTGCCAAGTCTTCTCTATCAGGAGATTGTTGATTCAATAAAACGGATTCTATGGATTTCCTGGATTCTTCATCCTTCCATTCCCCCAAAATTTGTGCAGAAGGTGCCAAGGATTTTTCATTGCCATTTGCGAATTCTTCACGTATCCTCTTTAAATGGGCGGGAGATTTCAATTGGGCAATTATTTCTGCGGAGAAGAATCTAACATCTCGATCTTTGTGTTGCAAGAACCCAACTAACTTGGAAAATCCGGATGGATCTTTCGTTTCTTTCAATGATAGATAGGCATTCTCTCTGCCCTTGGCAAATTCCGACCCCAATGCTTCAATTAAAATAGGCGTGGCTTTCTTCGAACCTACTCTTCCCAAAGCAAGTAAACCTGCCGCTTTGGTTGGTCCATCTTCTGAACGATTCACAACGGATAATAGATAATTTTCTGCAGGTCGGTAAGAGATTTTACCCAATGCCATGGCATAGGTTTTGTCTTTCTCCGGATCTTTATTGCTTAGAGCCATTTTTAAAATAGTTGATCCTTGGTTAGTTGCTTGACATCGACTCAATCCATCGATTGCGAGCAGGCGAACCGTATGATTGGAAAATGCAAGATATTCCACAAGGTGTGGACCGGATCTGGGATCTTCCATACGACTCAGTGCATCTATAATTGTCTCAGGAAATATATCAGGATTTTTTTTCAAATTCACAATTGCGGGAATAGATTGTTTGTCTTGGAATTCTCCCAAGGCAACTGCCGCCACTGATTTTACACCAAGATCAGAATCATTCACAATTCTCTTTCTAAGTTCAGGAATGCACTTTTTTATATCCCATTCCATGCAGTCCAAAATAGCTTCTCTCCTTTCTACGGGATTATCGGATTGGAAGCTTTTTAGAATTTCTTCCGAGCTTTTTTCAGGAAATTTTTCTTCTTGTGGAGATTTTTCTGGCATGTCCGGTCCTGAGCAACTGAGAATGAAAGGTGCACTAAGTGCAATGAACGAGATTAAAATTATAAATTTGGTGATAATGGTTGATAGGTATAATTTGTATTGTTTCATGATTGTGTCGATGTGTTTTAAGTAAAAAAAGAGCCCCCGATTGGAGGCTCTTAAGTTTGTGCTTAACTAGCTTTTGGGAATTTGAGATTGAACTTCTTTTAGGTTAGCAATCTCTTGTTGCCAAGTCTTGATATCTGCTTTCGCAGTTTCTTCTGCAATGGAAGAAAGACGAGACTTTTCCATTGTATATTCTATCAATTGAATCCTTGATTCCAATTCCCTGATTTTGTAATCAAAGTATTGCATCATTTCTTTTGGATTCGCATCTTTTTCATTCATTCCCGCAGGTGCTTCTGTTCCGGGAGCTGCATATTTATTAGCAGCAGCAAAGGAAGCAAATTGAGCATCCACAGAAGTAAACGAATCCAAAGTTTCAATGATGTCTCTCTCTTCAGACTCGGTTAGACTAACACCTCGAATTTCATGAGGAATGTAGATGTTATCCGGGTATTTTCGGGAAAAATCTTGCCATTCCTTTTTAACTTTTTCCTTAAGCTTGGGATCTTGCGGTTCCAAAGCGTGTGGCCAAAGTTTGGAAACTTCTTTTTCGTCTTCTGACATCTCAGGTCTAGGAGCATCGGGAAAATTGGAGAAACTACTTCCATCCGAGGATTGAGTTTTCCAAGTATCCGATTTTTTATCCTTCTGAGTTACAGTGTCCTTTTCTTCGCTATCCCCTTTAAAAATTAAAAAGGCAAGGAAAAGGATTACAATTCCACCGACTAGGTATATGAGTTTTTTCTTATCCATACAATCCTCCTTATGTGAAGATTCCGATAATCCAAGAGATAAATTGTCCAAAAATTGTCTGAGTCAAGAATTTTTTCAAGTCCACAGGATTTCTGTTCAAACTATCATGAAACCATGCATTGTATTCACTTACTCTTGCAATGTTGTATCCATATCTTGAGTTGATTGCATCAATCAATTCATTGGCAAATACTGCATGTCCATACATATTAGGGTGCACTCCGTCCAATCCAAACACACCGGGTTTGCCGGGAAGTGGCCAGTTCGCTTGAGCAAGACCGGGACTCCATCCACTGGAATGAGCAAGAGGACGTCCGTTTTCTTTGAGATCATCAAAGATCACTTTTAAATCCGCTACTGCATAACGATTTGCCGCCGCTTGAGACTTTATTTCGTTATTGAGCATGGTCAAAAATTTAGTGATTGTGTTTACTTCATTAGCATCCAATACATGATCAGGGCTGGAAACAGAACTTCTGTAAAAAGCTTTTAGACCTGTAAAGTTTGCTCGGTTAGAAGGATCTCTATATGGCTCTAAATAAGCAATAGCAGTTACGTTAGGTACGGTAAAAAGCACTCCACCTCTAACGGAACCAATATTTCCCATTCTTCGGAACACTTCTCTAATATCTCTTTTGAATCTTGGTTCATCCAAGCAAGCAAGAGATGTATGGAGAGCTGTACATAGAACGTGATTTGCACCGGCAGATCCAAACACGAATGATGGTTTTACTTTCTCCATGATTTCCATCTGGGTTCCCGCACCACGAAGTCCATATTGGTGGAATTTGTCAGGCTTTTGACAATCGGCAACTTCTACCCAACGATAAGTGTAGTGCCACCATTTTCTCCAATACCATTCTTTTACCATTTTTTTGGCAGTGATATCTTCACATTGTCCGGAAGTTCTTAGAACAGAAGTATACTCCGCTCCCGTAATTCCGGCATGCGTTGGAAGAGAAACAGTTTTTCCATTTCCCCCAAGGATAGCCGAACCAATGCAAATTGGTCCACAATTACCCTTTAGCACATCTTCTAAGTTAATGAAAGGACCTTTCAATTCATTGTAAGTTACATTTGATCCTGCTTGTTTAGAAACCAAAACGGGATAAGCCCAGTCTTGTACCTTCTTTTCCACTGTAGCACCAAAGAATCCCTGGCTTAACGAATCTCCGATAACACCTGGTTTTCGAAACATATCCGCTTGGGATTGGGCACTGAGAGTAGAAACTACTAGGAGTGCTAACACTCCGATTGTTCCATGCAATAATCTTGCCATATAATCTCCTCCGATTGGGAATAATAAGTTAATTATTCCTCATTTTGGTCAATTTTATGGCAAAGTCAATAAATTGTCAATAATAAATGCTTTTGCGTTGCAAAATTAAATTGTTTGCCTATTTGACCTTGGAATAAATCTTGGATATATAGTCAGAAGAAAAAGGTGACCAATCGATGTACCAGCCATTTACTGAGCAACAATTAGAGATCCGAAACTTAGTTCGGAACTTCGTAAAAAAAGAAATTACCCATGAAGTCGCAATTTATTGGGACGAGCAAAATAAAGCTCCTGTTGAATTACTAGCAAAAATGAGAAATGAGCTAGGAATCAATGGACTAGTAATCCCTGAGGAATACGGTGGATGGGGAATGGGAGCCGTAGAGCAGTGTCTAGCCATAGAAGAGATGTCTAGAGGTTGCCTTGGTATTGCCCTAGGTTTCGCATATACCGGTCTTGGTATGCTTCCTTTATTGAAGGGTGCAACTGATGAGCAAAAGAAGAAATGGCTTCCTCCAATTGCGGACGGAACGCACGGAGTATCTTTTTGTTTGTCCGAGCCGGGTGCCGGATCTGACGTTCCCGGGATGTCAACTCGTGCCGAGAAAAAAGGTGACAAATGGATCATCAATGGAGCGAAACAATGGATCACCGGTGGTGGTTTAGCGGATTATTTTACTGTTTTTGCTTATACTGATAGAAATAGAGGAACTCGTGGAGTTTCTTGTTTTTACGTTCATAAAGATGCTCCCGGACTTATCGTTGGAAAGAAAGAAGACAAATTAGGGATTCGTTCTTCCGATACAAGACAGATTATTTTCGAAGACTGTGAAGTTGGTGAAGATGCTCTTGTTGGAAAAGAAAACATGGGATTTATCTATGCATTGCAAACTTTGAATGCATCACGTCCTTTCGTAGCTGTGATGGGAGTTGGTTTATCTCAAGCTTGTTTGGATTATGCTTCTCGTTATACAAGAGAAAGAGAGCAATTTGGAACTAAGATTTCTACCTTCCAAGCTGTACAGCATATGCTTGCCGATATGTCCATCAAACTGGAAACTTCCAGAGAGATTGCATACAAAGCGGCTCGTATGTCTGATGCAAATGATCCTAACCTTCCAAAATACTCTGCTATTGCTAAAGCATATTGCTCTGAAATGGCTATGCAGAATTCATTGGATGCGGTTCAGATCTTTGGTGGATACGGATATACCAAAGAATATCCTGTTGAGAAGCTTATGAGAGATGCAAAAATTCTTTGTATCTTCGAAGGAACTACTCAGATCCAAAAGAACGAGATTGCAGCTTATGTAATCAAGGAAACTGCTTCCGGAGCGAAGTAATTTTCTCTCGGATATGCATTCCCTCTCTTCTCTCATGGAGAGAGGGACTTCTATTTTTCACTAATTTATTACTTGCCAAATATTCCAGTCTGTCTAATTTACATCAATGGCGAAATCAGTTGAATTATCTATAGGAAAATTTATGGACAAGCATTTGTCCGGTATGACGCGGGCTTATCAGCTTTTTGTAGCTAGGGTATACCTTCGTGCACTGCCCTTAATGATGACTCGGGCTCTTCCTAATCTCGTGAGCGGTATTTATAATTCTATCTTCGGAACTAAAGAAAAGAGGATTGCTAGCTTCTTGGAAGGAAGTAGAAAATGGGGAGAAACTGTTCAGCGGATCAGCGGTGCCAGTTTGCATAGCTTCAATGATATACAAATCCCTGAGAAAGGTCATCTTATTTTTTCGAATCATGTAAATGAAATTGATTTTCCTTATGACTGTTATTATATTAAAAAACCATATCTAGCCAACCAAGTAATCAAGAAGACTTTATTCGCCTACTGGTGGATGCGAGCGATGGGTTCAGAAGTATTCGACAATAAGAATAATATGTCTATTTCTATATCAGTTAGAAATCTCCTTAAAGGGATTAAGCACAATTGTTATATTGTTTATCCCGAAGGTAGAAACACTTATACTGAAACCATTCAACCACTCAAGAAGGGAATGGTTAAGCTTGCCTTTGATCATAAAATACCTGTCATGATTGTGTTGAAATCGGGTATAGCTTCCTACCAAGAAACACAAAAGGGAAATAAAATTGCATACAAATCATTTGGTATCGTGCAGCCAACAGACTTCACATCTTGGGAGTCTTTTCGTAATCGCATCCAAGAGATCATGGTTGCCGGAAAAGATGAACTCGACAGGGAAAGAGCCGCTTACTTCGGATTATAGAATAGTACCGTTTCCAAAATAAGATGGTTTTGCTCTTTGCACTCCCAAGCAGGCAACCTGACGGGCAAAGTGCGAGCGATTTATTCCAAACGAAAGATTGGGTATTTGGATCTTTTGGACTTGCGGATTATAATATCCAATTTTCTTTCGTTAGCTGATGCTATGAAGTCTTCCAGGGTTTCCAATACATCTTGGTCGATGAAGTCTGCCTTGTGACCTTCGATGATCACTTGGGAGCCATCAGGAATGGATTCGATTTTTCTTCGGAATTCGGGTTTGTTTAGAAAGAAGATATCTTTTTTCAATCCTACGTAATAATGATCTTTATGCTTGATGAGAGATATGGAATCTCGGTAGTTTTCCTTCAAAACAAAAATCAGTGCTACAATGATTCCCAGAACTACGCCCACTAAGAGATCTGTGATTAGAATGAAGAAGATAGTCAAAAAGAACGGAATGTGTTGAGTTTTTCCTTTTTTGTAAAATTCTTTAATCAGGGAAGGTTTGGTTAATTTGTATCCAACTAATAGAAGTATTGCGGAAAGTGCAGAAAGAGGAATCGAATTTAAAAATCCGGCAAGGAATACTACTGCAACCAAAAGTAGAATTCCGTGGAGAATGGCAGAGAGTTTTGTTTTTGCCCCGGCATTGAGATTTGCCGAGCTTCTGATGATAACTGCTGTAACGGGAATTCCACCAATCAAACCACATGCCATATTACCACAACCTTGTGCGAAAAGTTCTCGATTCTGAGGAGTGGATCTTTTTTCGAAATCGAGTTTGTCAATGGCTTCCACAGAAAGAAGGGATTCAAGGGATGCTATGATGGCAATGGTTCCGGCGATCTTGTAGACTTCCCAGTTTTGCCACTGGGAAAAATCAGGAAGAAAGATATTCTCTTTGAATTCAGCCCATCCGGAGAGGACAGGTAGTTGTACCAATTGTTCGGTATCTAGGCTCCATGCAGGGAAAAAGTTTCTTGTGATTACTTGGTAGAGAAGCCCCCATATTACAGCAATCAAGGCTCCCGGAACGAATTCTTTGAAAGGGAAGGTAGGCATCTTTTTCGAGTCCCAAATGATTAAGATAAAAAGAGCTACAGCTGTGACCAAAAAAGCATTCCCGTTGGCTTGGGTGAAACTCATATCCCAACTGAATTTTTCAAAACCAAATGCTACAGGAATTTGTTTTATGATGAGAATAATTCCGATAGCGGCTAACATGCCTTTGATTACTGAATAGGGGAAAAAACTACTCAAAACTCCCGCTCTTAATATTCCCAAGATAATTTGAAAAAATCCGGCAACCAAAACAGCATAGAGAAAAACAGAATAAGAATCCAAGCTTTCTATGGATCGAAACACGATCACCGTGAGTCCCGCGGCAGGACCTGATACGGATAGATGGGACCCGCTCAAGCTACCGACCACAATCCCTCCGATGATTCCCGATAAAATTCCCGCATAGAGGGGAGCCCCGGAGGCAAGTGCAATTCCCAGGCAGAGTGGCAGAGCAACCAGAAAAACAACCAGGGATGCGGGAAGATCCTTCTTCCAATTAGCGAAATTCATAACTTTCTCAATGATTCTAAGAGAAACATTTCAGGCAAATGGATTTTTTACCCTCAGCAGATAAACATTTTTCCAATTTGGTCGAAGCTGTATATAGGTACTGGCTATTGAACTTATTGTTTTCTAAAAAACCTTCCATTTTCGCTTTGAGCTATTTTGTTTTTTATCTAGGATATTTATCTGTATCTTCTAACGATTTGCAAGCTCAGGCAAAAAAATTAGAGTGGAAGCTTTCTCCGCGCGATGTATTGGAATTGAATGAATTTCACGATGTGAAATTCCGAGTCCCCGGACAAGAAGTTCGAAGACAAGACAAGAATCGGATTGTACTTTTGGTGGAAGATTGCAGTGTCAAATCTTGTCGCATTGACAGTCGATTTGACACCTATGTACGTTATGGAAATCTGAAAGGACCCTTCCGAAAAGAACAAACATTCGAATCCAAATTTTTCATTCAAAAAAATGGTCTCTACACCGTTCCCGATGAATATGCCGTACCAAACTTACGCTCCGTTCCCGGATTTCCGGATCATGAAGTGGAGCCCGGAGATTCTTGGTCCATGCCTGCTGAAGAGTCATTTGATTTCAATGGAGCACGATTTAAAATTCCTGTAAAGGCTGAATATACAAGCTTTGGAAACAAAGAATGGAGTTGGGATGGTTTTAAAGGCAGGGGTGAAAAAATACATTATAGCTATCCGATTTTTTACCAAAACCCCAATCCATCTTCCGCAAACCTACCGGTAAAAGTCTATGGCATGGCAAGAGGTGTTGTGTATTTTGATGCTGAACAAGGTGTTCCCCAATACAAGGATATTAAATTATCCTATACCTTCGTCTATAGAGACGGACGTATAACGGAAGGCAATTTTCATATCAATGGAGTCTATCAATACAGAAAAAAATTGACAGATGTCGCAAAAAATGAGCTGGGTGACAAGGTTCGAAAACAATTAGGTGTTAGTGCCAATCCGGATGATTCCAAGAGTGATAATCCAATCAATGTAAGAAATACAGAGGAAGGAATTTCCATATCCATGGATTCTATTCTATTCGATACGGATAAATATGATCTGAAAGAAAAGGCAATTCAACAACTGGGTAAGATTGCAAAAGTATTGGAGCAACATCCGGACAGAGAAATTCGAATCAGCGGACATACCGACAACCAAGGTGGATCTGACTACAACCTCAAGCTATCCGAGAACCGTGCCAAATCAGTATTGGATAGTCTAGTTAAAAAATACAATCTAGAATCCAATCGACTATCCTACCAAGGCTATGGCGACACTAAACCCATAGCCTCCAACAAAACCGAAGATGGCCGAAAGCAAAATCGCCGTGTAGACATTACGATCGTATTAGAATAAAGAATTGTCGAAAAAACTACCATATACTTAGAGTCTGTCCCCAAACCCTTATTCTCCAGAGATATTTCTAGGTAACAGGATATTTGCTCGCATTAAAAGCTCGCAAATAACATGATGTCTCCGAGCGTTTTGAAGCTCGGAGACAAAGGATAAGGAGGTCTGGGTTAAAATGATTAAGAAAATCAAAACAAAAAGACAGGAGTCGTAAAAAAATATACAAACCTTAACTTTTATTCGCCGTCATCAAAAAGTCGGCGAATATCCTGTTACCCTCTGACTTCAAAAAGACAGAGGGTATCTTGTTAACCTCTTCTTTTCCACCTAAATCCCTTAAATCCTCTTCATCCCCTGAAGTCTTTTATGAAAAGAATAAGTAACAAGATATTTGGTCTCCAGCACCAGGGGGTAGGGCTGGCTGGTGCTGGATCCCAAATAAAAGGATGTATTCAAGAATTTTGAAGGTTGAATACAACAGGTAAGAAAATGTCGGTTTCTCTCTGTGTCGCCAGGTTGCAAGCTGGGAAGCGCTGGAGAGTCGGCACAGAGAGCCCCTCCTGATAGATTTTGTGATATAGATAATTTACTTTTGGCAGGGAAAAATCAAATGAACTTTAATCAAAAAAATAACCTATCTAAATCTAAATCCGTGAACCTGCTGTTTGCGAGCCTTGCTAGTGAGCAAACATCTTGTTAACTTCTTCTCTTTTCTTATCCGTGTCTATCCCTTCTTCACCCGCGGTCTAATTTTTTTATAACAATCTCGATTTTCTTCGAAAAAATTTGTTCAAAGTGCAAATTTAGAGACATACCATCATAGGGAGGGAAAAGATGAAAAATAGCCCAAGTTTAAATCTAGTTCCACTAAAAAATGATTTGGTATTCAAGTTAGTATTTACGGAAGACCCTAATCTTTTGATATCTCTATTGAATGCTGTTCTATTTCCGAGTGGAGAGAATAGGGTCGAATACGTCCAAATTCAAAATCCAGTTTATCAGATCAACATACTGGACTTCACTCTATTTCCCACAGACAGATATATGAGTAAATACAGTCTAAGAGATGAGCATGATCCGAATATTACCTTGACAGAATGTATATAGATGAGAGTCTAATAACCGTTGCGAAGTGGTTGCCTCCGCAGCGGTTTTGGCAGACCAAACTGGCCACCGATCGCGAGGAAGGCAACCCGAAGCCTTTGGCTGTATATGTTTAAAAATGCTGAAGCTATAGTGGAGGAAGAGATGAGTATAATTGTAGACAAAGAACCTGATATGGCGAATGCCTTCAAGATATTGGAATACTATGCTTCTGATCCTGAAAAGAGACAGCAGTTAGAAGAGCGAATGAATGCAGATAGAGATTTCGCCTATGAAATGGTGGCTCAGTTTGAGCAAGGAGTGGAAGAAGGAATAGAGAAAGGAATAGAGAAAAAAGCTCTCGAAGATGCCCGATTGATGAAGGAATACGGAGATCCCATAGAAAAGATTGTAAAAATCACCGGATTATCTGAATCTCAATTGAAGGAAAATGGTATTTTGTAGCCTGTTATATTCTGTATCAATAATGAAATAAAAATGGAGAATTGAGCAAAAAAAGTTTACAGAATATAAACATACTAACAAAGATCTAATAAGGCAATCTTTCTTGTATATTAAGAAAGGCTTCCTATGATCTAAATGCGAAAGGGATTGCAGCACCAGTCCAGCCACTTTAAAATGACAGAGGGTATCTTGTTAACTTCTTCTCTTTTTGTAATAAATTACCCTACATATATATTATATTAATGGGAATCCATGATGAAACCATTCGGAAGATACTCGAAGAAAAAGAATCCTTCGAGAAATTTCTCCCATCATAATTTCCCCTTCGTTATTTTTGTAAAATAGTAAAAAATTATTTCAATAACTGGTCTATGTCGCTATCATCGTCGTCCAGGTATTTTGCGTCGAATTCCGGGCGGGTTAGAATTTCGAAGAACATGTCGAGTTTTGCCAATTTAAACACATTGGTGATCATGGGTTTCATTCCTACAAGAATGAGTTTTCCATTTTTGGTTTTTAGAGCATTTAAGCATTTGATGAGGGATCCAATTCCGGAAGAGTCTATGTAATCAAGTTTACCCATCTCCACTGCTATTATTGATGGTTTGGAATCTAGCTGTTTATTAAAAATAGTTTCAAATTCTTCAGTGGATTCTATATCATATTTTCCGGCTATTTCGATTACTTTGATCTTTCCAACTTGGCTCAGCTTTAATTCCATTATAACATTTATCCCTATCTTGAATTGTGTTCCCCAAAGTGTTGGATTGTTCTGAAATAGCAATGATTTTTCAGTGTCTTTTTAAACAAAATTTAAAAATTTGGTAAATAGGAGAAATATTCCTATGATTCAACCCATCGAAAAAGCGATAGAGGATATTCGCAGTGGTAAAATGATCATCCTCGTAGATTCAGAGGATCGAGAAAATGAAGGCGATTTGGTTTGCGCCGCTGAATTCACCAAGAAAGAAGAAATTAATTTTATGGCTACCCATGGAAGGGGGCTCATCTGCATTCCTATGGAAAAAGATGATCTCAGGAAAAAGGGGCTAGGTCGTCTCCAGACAGGATCGGGCGACAAGCATGGAACTGCATTTACAATCTCTGTAGACGCGAAAGAAGGTACGACAACAGGGATATCGGCATCAGACCGAGCTAAGACGATTGAAGTGCTTTTGGATCCTAAATCCGGTCCGGAAAATTTTGTCACGCCGGGTCACTTATTTCCTTTAGAGGCTGTGAGTGGTGGTGTTCTCCGAAGAGCGGGGCACACGGAAGCATCCGTGGATTTATCGGTTCTTGCCGGTCTTAAACCCGCAGCAGTTATATGTGAAATTATGAACGAAGACGGATCTATGGCGAGGCTTCCTGATTTGGAAGTATTCGCCGAAAAGCATGGATTGAATATTTATACGATCGAAGATCTCATTCGGTATCGGCAGAAGCAAGATGGCTTAGTTCAATTGGAAGTGAATACACGGCTTCCTACCGAATACGGAGATTTTGACATAAGAGCCTATTCAACTATGATTGACGATAAAGTCCATATTGCCCTGGTTAAAGGGAATATTGATCCGGATAAACCTGTATTGGTTCGTGTTCATTCCGAATGTCTAACCGGTGATATATTCATGAGTCAGAGATGCGATTGTGGTTCTCAACTGCATTCTGCTCTAAAAATGATCGAAGATGCGGGACAAGGTGTTCTGCTTTATATGCGACAAGAAGGAAGAGGGATTGGTCTTATAAATAAATTGAAGGCTTATCAATACCAAGATGAAGGTATGGATACGGTTGAGGCGAATCTGAAATTGGGATTTCCTCCGGATCTTCGAGACTATGGAATTGGTGCTCAGATTCTTAAAGATGTGGGAGTTCGTAAAATGAAATTGATCACGAATAACCCACGTAAAATTGTTGGTTTGGAAGGATATGGGCTTTCTGTTGAAGGTAGAGTTTCGATTGAAACAGTCCCTCATTCCGGAAACCATAACTATTTATTGACTAAGAAATTAAAGATGGGGCATTTGTTCGAAGGCTTTCATGGAGTAGAGACCAAGTAAATAATAAGTTTGATTGAGTAAATCAGTATGGAATGGAGTATAATTTAGCATGAAAAAGGTTTTGGTGCCTATGGCAAATGGCATGGAAGAGATGGAAGCAATTATTATTGTCGATGTTCTCCGAAGAGGTGGCGTGCAAGTAGTATCTGCATCTCTCCATGACGATGTTGCGACTCCTATTCATGCCTCTCGAAATACCATTCACCTAGCAGATACAACTCTTTCTAAATTGCTTCCAGAGTATTGGAAGGAATTCGATATGATTTTTCTCCCCGGAGGAAACGAAGGGGCAAATGCTTTGGAAAGGTCAGCAAGTATTAAAAAAATTCTGAATTACTTTCAAGAAAAAAATCAGTGGATTGGTGCAATCTGTGCGGCTCCCAGAGTTTTATTGAATCATGGAATCTTACAAGAGGGGGATTTATATACGGCTTACCCCGGTGCGACTCCTGAAAATTCGGGCTACACAGGACAATCTGTTCAGAAAAATGATTCTTTGAAAATTATTACCGGTAAGGGCCCCGGAGCGGCATTCGCATTTGCCTTGGAGATATTGGAAATCCTAGAAGGGGACAAGGTTAGAAACCAAGTTCAATCCGGATTGCAACTTGCCTAGGCCATACAAGGTCGCCGTACTCGGTGGAGGAGCAGGGGGATTTTTTTCTGCTCTGAATATGGCAACTCATCCATCCATTCAAGTAACTCTCATTGACAGATCAGGTCAGCTCTTATCTAAAGTTAGGATATCCGGTGGGGGTAGATGCAATGTAACTCATAATATCTTCTCTCCGGAAGAATTCAGTCGTTTCTATCCTAGAGGAGGTAGGGAACTACGCTATGCCTTTGAGAGATTTGGTTCCGGGGATACTGTTACCTGGTTTAAAGATCAGGGTGTCCTACTGAAAGCCGAAAAAGATGGGAGGATGTTTCCAATTACCGACTCTTCGGAGACGATTATAGATTGCTTCACCGGGCTTGCCGCTAAGTGCGGTGTCAAAATTTTGACCGGGATGGATGTAAAGGGTATTCATAAAACAGAATCGGGTCAATTTATTATTAAAATAGATGGAATAGACTTGGGAGAATTCGACTGTTTGGTGATCGCAACCGGTTCTTCACGGCAAGTGTGGAAATGGTTGGAAGCTATGGGGCACAGAATTGTGGACCCTGTTCCCTCCCTATTCACTTTCAAAATCCAAGATCCAAGACTCGATGGAATGAGTGGAATTAGTTTTGCCGAATCGGAATGCATTCTCCCTGAGTGCAAGGGAAGTTCCAAGGGTCCCTTGTTGATTACTCATTGGGGTTTAAGTGGTCCTGCAATTCTCAGGCTTTCTGCTTGGTCAGCTAGGGAGTTGTTTGAAAAAAAATACAATACGTTACTGAAGGTGAATTTTCTCTGCAAAACATTGGAAGAAGTAAAAAAAGTTTTTATAGATTTTAAGTCTTCTCATCCAAAAAAGAATTTATCCAATATACCGGAACATTTGACCATCCCCAAAAGATATTGGGAGAATCTCTTGCAATATTTAAGTATAGACAATCAAGGCAAATGGGCTGATCTTTCGGCAAAATCCATTCAATCATTGAGCGAAGAGTTGACGACTGCGAAGTTCGATATCATCGGAAAGGGAGAGTTCAAGGAAGAATTCGTAACCGCGGGGGGAGTCAATCGAAAAGATGTTAACTTCAATACAATGGAAAGCAAAATTGTTCCGGGTATGTTCTTTGCCGGAGAAGTTTTGGATGTGGATGGAATTACCGGTGGATTTAATTTTCAAAATGCTTGGACGACTGCATGGATATCCGCTGAATCCATCCGAAAAAAAGCTCATTGACAGCTTGAATTGCAAGTAGAAAATTGTAAGCGTTTATGATAAGTATTAACAATGTTACGCGTTTTTATGGATCCAAGAGAGCGTTGCGGGATATTTCCTTCACGGTCGAGAAAGGAGAAACACTCGGTATCTTGGGTCCGAATGGCTCCGGTAAAACTACTCTAATCAATATCTTACTTGGACTTCTCCGAGCTGATGAGGGAAGCGTTACCATTTATGGAAAAGAGATTTGGTCCAATCGAGAAGCACTTCTTCCCAAAATCGGTGCCATCATTGAAATTCCCAGATTGTATCCGTTCTTGTCGGGACGCGAAAATTTGAAAATATTTGCCGAATATTTAGCGGTAGAAGAAAGTCCTAAAAAAATAGAAGAAGTTTTGGGATTGGTTGGATTGGAAGATGTGGGTAAGCTTCCATTTAAGAATTATTCCCTGGGCATGAAACAGAGATTGGGAATTGCACTCAGTCTTTTGAATGATCCGGACATTTTAGTATTTGATGAACCAACTAACGGTTTGGATCCGGAGGGAATTCTTACTGTTAGAGAAACAATTAAAAAGCTATCCGGCATGGGTAAGACCATTATCTTATGCAGTCATTTGATTTATGAAGTGGAACAAGTGTGCCAATCAGTGGTAATCTTACAAAATGGCGATTTAAAGAAGTCTATTTCTTCCAAAGAATTGGAAAACAGAGATCATCTCTTTCATCTTGAAGTTTCCGAATCAGGTTATGAATCATGTGTTCGTTTCTGTGAGTCGAATGTGTCCATTGAGATTATTCATACAGATAGTAAGTTGCATACATTTCGTTTAAAAATAGATTCCAATGTGAGCGGATCCGAAATCCTTAAAAATATAGTAGAATCAAAAATTTCAGTGGAAGCTTTTTATAAAGATCAAGTGCCACTCGAAGAGTTGTTCATGGAGGCAGTAAAGTCATGATTTCTTTATCACAATTAATTCCCGCTCTTAGAAGTGAACTCTTGAAGATATATTTTCTGAAAATTCCTCATAGGATATTCTTTATAAATATTTTGATACTGGCTTTTTTAGTCTCGACCAGCTTGAAGTTTTCATCTTCTCAAGCAGGTTCCTATTCTATGGAAACTCATAAGTCTATATTGAATATTCATTTATTTTTTAGTAGATTTGTATTTTTGTTTATTACTTCAGTTACAATTTGTTCTAATTTTGGAAAGGAATTCGAATGGAAGACAATTCATCAGTTTTTGATCAAAGGTCTGAATTCAAGTAATATGATTCTGTCCAAGGTGATTTCTTATTGGATTGTTTTTGTAGCTGAATATTTGGCTTATACCTTGCTTGTTTTGTTGGGATATTTTTTGTTTTCTCCGGAAAACATGCGAGATACATTTTATAGTGTTTCCTGGTTGGAAGTTTTGGTGGTACCGTTGGGAATTTTTCTGTCTGTATCCATTTCTGTGCTTGCAGTATCTCTAAGCTTTTCGTCTTCTCGTGCCTTGATTTTCAATTTTCTGTATTTCATGATTGTGGAACTTGTGTTGCGAGGTTTTTTAAGTTTGGTGCATATGATTTCACCCAATCCGGTTTTGGATAAGGCTACCGATTATTTTCCCTATAAATCTTATGTGGCAATTTCGGGAGAAAATCCGGATGTATTGTTTTTTATTCTTTCGGCTTTTGCTTTTTCTGTAATTTTTATAGCTACGAGCTTAGCTGTATTGAGAAAAAAAGAGTTTGCTCTTATCAATACTTAGTTAGAAATAAGGGAAATACTGCAATAATTCTATTTTGAATTGTTATGATAATTAGAAGAATCCGATTTAATCGGGGAGGTTTTATGGTTACTAAAATATTAGGTATATTGGTTATAATTGCACTCTTAGGTTGTGGTGGAAAAGCAAAGGAAGATGCGATCCAAGCGGATAGCAAGATTCAACCGGTTACGGTTACTTTTTTTTCGGGAGATTCCAAGATCCTCCGTGCCGGAGTGGAATCTAAGCCGGCACAAGGTATGGAGCTCACTGCAGAAGATGAAATTGTAACAGGATTAAACGGAAGAGTGGAAGTTTTGGTTCGCAACTCAGGTCTAATCAAGATATCGAGTTCATCTTCTGTATCCATTTCTTCACTTATTCGTAACGAAGAGGAATCCAGCACAAACGTCCATCTCAATTATGGCAAAGTAGTTACCGTTGTTCGAAAAGAAAAGAAAAATGAATCTTATAACGTTGTGACTCCTACTTTGGTTGCGGGTGTGAGAGGAACGATCTTCATGACTTCTGTGGAAAATCCCGGAGCCGGTGCAAAAGGGGTTGCCTGTTCGCAAAATGATTGCTTAGTGAAAGTGGAAGTAGTAGAAGGGGCTGTAGCTGTTCGTCATAAAGAATCAGGTCAAGAAGTTATAGTCGAAAAGAATTCCGGAATCGAAGTGAAAGGGAAAAAAAATCTTTCACAAGATCTGGTTAAATCACTCAATCAGAAGTCTCTTGATGAATTGAAAGACATGATTGTTTTTCATAAGAGCGGAATTGGTGGATTTGAAAATTTAGCCGATGAATTGAAGTTACAGACAAGGGAATTGTCCGATTTGGATTCTGCCGGAAGCTTAAATGAAATCAAGGCTATCAATCAGAAAAAGGCAGTTGGCAATACGAATGATGAAGCAAGAAAAATTGCCGATGAGACTGATGAGAGCCGATACCTGAAAAAAGACATAGCCAGAGAAAAGCTCAAGATGGATCCCAAAGAAAGCTTTTAGGGTTTAGATTTATAAGTTAACATTGCTGAGAGGAACTATGCCCTTATTTCGAATTGCGACTTCACTTTTTGCATTGGGAGTTCTTCTCTCCCAATGTGCGACCATCCAAAAATTAGAAGAGGTCAGCCATACTAGATCGAATCCTAAGTATGAAAAATTCCAGGAAGAAATTCCGGCACCTGAGCAAGATCCGAACGATCACAAGATCAGAAAGAAGAACAAGACAGTTCCTGATGTAGTTTTGGTTGCCATCCAAAAAGATTGGGTCGGGTATTCACAAAGTGATCGGTTGTTTTATCAAAATGAAATCTTAAGAAGGTTGTTGTCTTTCGGAATACGTATTCATAACAAAGAATTGTTGCTGGTTGAGGACGTTTTGACCCTTAGGCCACTAATGAAAAAGAAAGACATCGATGCTTATATTTTGATTCAGCCGGTCGGTAAAGATTCCGATTCCGGTGATGCTAAGTTGCGCGATTCCAAATCTCCTTCCAAATTCAATATAACAATTCATGACAGTGTGAACAATCTAGTCTATGAAAATCTTACAGCTGAGTGGAAGAGTCAACTTCCGGAAGAATCCAATTCATTAATATTCTGGAATCATGATAAGGGAATTCAGCTTGTCCCGCCCATACAAAATTCAATTAAAGAATTGGTATACTTTCCTGAAGCTCAAGATTGGAAGAAAGGATTGGATAAGTCTATTCATGGAAGTTTGAATCTATATGCCTCATCGGCAGACACTACAGTCAAGATAAACGGAGTAATAGTAGGCGAAGTTCCCATACAGAATTATTCTGTGGTCAATGGACCTAATAAGGTAGAGTTTTCCAAACCGGGATTGGAACCTAAGATTAGATATTTACAAATTCGCGCAGGAATTGATAAAAGCGTAATTCATGAATGGGATGATGATAGAACCACTTCTTCTTTAGTCGTCCAGAGTTTTCCCCAAGGCTTAGATGTATGGATTGATTCTGAAAGAAAGGGGAAGACGCATCAATATATGAGCGAAATCATTCCGGGTGATTACAGGATAAGATTGAGTAAGTCTTTTCCTCAAGACAGAGGGGTTGTTCAGGAGTTTTTATTCGCAGAAGGGGTTGTGAAGTTACGACCGCAAACCTTAGAATCTGTTGCCTTGCCATATTGGGTGGAAGAAGCATTGCATCCCAATCAAGTGGAATTATGGCGCCCTGTTGGGAAGAGGGGGTTCGTTCCCGGTGTGAATCCCAAGCTTAGCTTTGGAAAAAAGACAAAATTACTCCCCGGAGACTATGGGTATCTCTCATCGTATTTTTATTTGGATGAGTTGGTTGTTCAGGGAACATTTCCCGATGCAATCCCGGTAAATCAATCAATCGCTATTGCCTTCAAGTCACCCAACAGAACATTTTTGTTGGAAGCAAAGGGGGAAGAGATTTCTTTTTATGAATTAAAATCTGGAATGAAGCAAGCACGCTCTTTGGGTGTTTGGAAATTTAAAGAAAAGATCAAACCGGAAGAAAGAATCTTTCGCTTCGAAACTCATCCCAAAAAGAAGGAAATTCGTTTTCGATTGGGTAACAGAGAGATTTATAAGACTGAATTTTTGGAGTCCGGTTTTGCTCAGATTGGATTAATCACCAGAGGGGAAAGTTTTTTCCAAGGAATGCCGCTTAGGGATTTGAAAATATTTTACCCTGACATGATAGAGTTGGAAAAAAAGAAGGAGAATAAATAGCTATGGTGTCTTTACGAAAATTTACTATTCTCTTTTTTATAATTCTTACCCAAGTTTTGGGAATTTTCGCTGTTTCTAATTGTAGTACAAGAGAATTTCAAAAACTTGATTCCGAAAAGGATTCGGAATCCTTTATGGATAATCTTACTCCCGAAGAAAAGAAATCAAGAGATTCTGCTCTTTCTCTTGTTAACGCAGGGAATAGAGAGTTCCAAAATAAAAATTATAAAAAAAGCCTCGAGATATCCAAACAATCCATAGATGTATTTCCCACAATGGATGGATATTACTTGGAAGGCATGAGCTATTCGAAACTTGGCAAGAATAAGCAAGCCGGTGAGTCATTGAATCTTGCTCATGAAGTGGATCCGAAAAATGAGCAAGTGTTGATTTCTCTTGGTTTGGTGAATGCTATATTAGGTGAAGATGAAGAAGCTATTGCCAACTATACAGAACTCACAAATATTAATCCCAAAGAACGAGTTTACCAATTTAGAAAGGGTGTTCAGCTCAAGACAATGAAAAGATATGATGAGTCTCTGAAGGTTTTTCAATCAATTGAGCCGGAGGGATTTGCCTACCTCACAGAGTTGTATTCCCAGTTAGGGGATGTTCACATGAAATTAAAGAACTACGACGAGGCAGAGAAGTATCTTGCCTTGGCAGAAGGAAGCTCTCCCGATTCGCAGTCCTTGAAACTTAAAACATCTTCCATTAAAACTGCATCTTTTTTGGAAAAAGGCAATCGTGCAATGGCAACCGGTGATTACGACCGGGCAATTTCCTCCTACAAGCAAGCGGTAGCCAATGATTCCAAGAATGCGTCCCCTTTGGTTTTTTTATCCCAAGCTTATATTCTAAAAAAGGATTACACCAATGCGGAATCCTCGCTGAAAAAAGCTTATGACTTAAACGATGAACTTGTATCGATGTATGAAGTATATGGTTTATTGTTCTATCAGAAGAAGGAATATTCCGAATCCATATCTTGGTTAAATAAAGGAATTAAGTACCATCCTAAATCGGCAGTTTTATTGAATCGGAGAGGGTTGTCTCTTTGGAAGCAAGGTAATAATAAACAAGCTAAATTGGATTTTAGAAAAGCCGGTGATGCCGATGCCAAATTTTTGGATGCCGATAGCAACCTTGCCTATCTTTTATTGGAAGAAGGCCGTTATCTTGAGGCGAAAAGAATATTTTTGTCCTTGGAAAAGAGAAGCGATAACAAAGAAAAATTTAAAAAAGCCGCAGTATACGCCGAACAGTTGGAGTATCTCGAGAGAGGTGATAAGTATTTAGGTGAATCCAAGATACAAGCGGCATTGGTGCAATTCGACAAAGCCAAATCCATCAATCCGGATGAACCCTCTGTTTGGAATGCATATGGAAGAGCATACTTCATCGGGAAAAAATATTCCAAATCGGAAGCCAATTATCAAATGGCTATTGGATTCGATCCCGAAAACTTGGAATCACTTATGGGACTTGCTCGTTTGTATGCAGTTACGAATCAAAAGTCCAAAGAGACCCAAACGGTCCAAAAAATCGAAGCTCTCACCAAAGACAATCCAACAACTCAGATTCTAATGGGAAGATTGAAAGAGGATAAGGGAGATTTTGTTGGTGCCGAAAAAGAATATTTAAAAGTTAGAAAGAATTTTCCCAAAGAAGAAGCTATCGGTGTTCGCTTAGGTTCATTGTATTACAAATGGGCAGTTGAGAAAAATTCCGAAGAAAAATACGATGAAGCTCTTAGTTATTTGGGAAAGGCGAAAAATGAAAATCCTAACATCACTGAGATAAAAGATACAGAGAGAGTTATCAAGGAAAACAGAGAATTTTCTAAATTACTTCCTGTTATAAGAGAAACTAACCGCTATTATGATAGGAAGAAATTTCCGGAAGCCGCCAAGTTGTACCAATCAGCTTTTGATAAATCTGGAAAGCCCAATCTATTGGTAAAGGTTGCAGAATGCTATGTGGGCATGGGTGATGAGGAGAAGGCATTAAGTCTATTGCAAAGAGCGGATGCTAACAACAAATCCGGATCCACAGATTTTAAGGAAGCAATCTATTCTTTCTTCCTGCAAAGGGGTGAGGTAGACCGTGCCGAGAGAGGTTTTCTTTCTGTGATCTTACAAAATCCGGGATCGTATTATAGTTATTATAAGCTAGGCCTAATCGAGATGGATCGAACTAAATACGACCGGGCTATAGAATACATAGACAGATCCTTGATGCTGAAATACGATTTTGCGGCAGGGAATTTAGCGAAAGGTATAGCGTATTATAAAAAGGGTGATAGAAAGTCTGCTGAAGAAGAATTCTTACGTGCCCAAGAAAAAGATGAAGAAATGGATCTTGCTGTCTATAACATGGGAATTCTTTATTTCAATCAAAATATGGATAAAGAAGCTAAGAAAATATTTCAAGATTTAGTTAAAAAATATCCTGATTCGGCGGAAGGATACTATCAATTGTCCTTTATGAATTTTAAAGCAGGCAATATTAAATCTGCAGAATCATTCATTTTAAAAGCTCTAAAGATTGAGAGAAGCCCATCCAATCTATACGCCTATTCCAAAATATTGGAATCCAAAAAAGATTCCAACAAATGGAAAGAAGTATCTCGTGAGATAACTTTGAAATATCCCAATTCGAGTTATGCGAAAAAATTGAAGTCGATAGCCTTTAAAGATGAGCCGATATATTTTCAACCAATTGTTTCCAAAGGTAATTTAATTTCAAATCCTTTGCGAGTTGGAAATTCAATTGTACAAAATTTTGGAGACTCTATTCTCTCTACTGATATAGCAACGAGCGACGTTAACTGGAGAATATTTCCCAAGGAACAATATAGCTATTTATCGGTTGGGAATTATCTCTATGGTATCAATTCCCAGAAGATTAAAACTTGGGATTTGGAAAATGGTGATCTTATACAAGAGGCGATCAATCCAATAAAAGATATCAGCAAGGTTTATCTATTTGAGTGGGTGGATAACGAGGCTCAGAACTCCCATTTTCTCTTGATTGCAATCAATGCTAACAAAGAAGTAGTGAAGACAAGACTGAATCATAAGATGGAAATGATTGATTCTACTCTCTTGTTCTCAATAAACGACACTAAGGTGAATATTTTAGGAATAGCAAAGGAAGGGGAAAATTTCCTATTCATTCAGGATAAAGGCTACCAAATAGAGAATAATTTCAAAGATTGGGGTATCAAGGGATTAGCTGTAGATTCTTACATTCATAATAATCAGAACGGTGTTGTGAATTCCGGATCTCAGCAATTTCTTCTTCAATCCGGTAAGCGATACTATAATTGGAAACCGGGATCTGTACCTACAGAAATAGATTTTCTAAGGAATTCCCATTCAGTGAGTTTTCATGAAAAAGGTTTTATACAATGGAAAAAATCAGCTAAGGGCTATGAATCCATTCTATTGAATGAAAAGGGTGAGGAAGTTTTAAGATCATCCACTAACAAGGATTGGAATCTTCAGACCTTGATCCTTTCCAAGTAGTAGATATTTTTTCCTTCCTTTCTTTTTTCAGTTTCGAATTTTGAGATAGGAAATCCGGGGCGTTCATTGCTCCACTCCCTATTTTCATATCGAAAAAGAGATGACTTTCTCAATTCCCGAATCGACCATCGGAAATACCCTCCATGGTCGGTTGCAAATAAAAATCGACCACCGGGCTTTAAAATCCGATAGATGGACTTGAGAAAGATCGGATTGATTGCTCGGTTCTTGTGATGCTTCTTTTTAGGCCATGGATCCGGGAAATTCAATAAAACTGTATGAAATTGTTCGGGTTCAAAGATATCATCGATAAACCATTGAAAATTTATCCCACTAAAAATTAAATTTTTGAGATCCAGCTCTCTCGCTTTTTCATCAGTCTGGGCTAACCGATTCCATTTTCTCTCCATAGCAAGAAAACCGGTCTCGGGTTGCTTTTTAGCAAGCTCCAATGCAACTTCTCCCCAGCCTGAGCCTAACTCTAAAAAATATTGGGAAAAGGTAGATGAAAAATACTCATTTAAATCTAAAAAATTTGGTTCATTTCCTGGCACTATAACCAAAGGTGACCTTACGGGTGTATTTTTACAAATTCTCCAAAGTTTGGAACGTATTTCTTCTTTCATATATCCGTCAATTTACCAGAGATCATTGATTTTGAAATAAGGCAGTCATTTTATAGATGGAAATAAAATTTTATGGAGTCAGGGGTTCCTGTCCAACACCAATTACCAGGGAAGAATACCAAAGCAAACTGATTGAAATTCTGGATGAAAGCAAGAAAATTATACTCGAAGAAGGAATTGATTGCTCTTCCAAAGAAATATTCAATCGTCTGCCGGATCATTTAAAGCAAAATATTGGTGGAAATACAACTTGCCTTTATGTTAAATCCAGATCCGGACAACATTATATTTTTGATATGGGAACAGGAATTCGTGTCCTCGGAAACGATTTAGCTCCTCTCGCCTTTGGAGGAGATCCATTGAATTTAAATATCTTTATGACTCATACCCATTGGGATCATATACAAGGTTGGCCTTTTTTTAAACCGGCTTATTCACCTAAGACCAATATTAAATTCTATTCCTGTATTAAAAACCTTCAAGAGAGATTGGAGCGCCAACAAATCGAAGAAAACTTTCCAATTACTTTGGGGATGATGCCCTCCAAAAAAGAATTCCAACTTATGACAGAGCATGAAGAAATATCAGTTGGTGATCTGAAAATCACTCCTTTCTTCTTAAAGCATCCCGGTTCCTGCACGGGATATAAAATTTCGGAAGGAAGTCGGTCATTCATTTTTGCAACAGATGTAGAGTTTCGTCCGGAAGAGTTGGACTATTTGAACGCTTGGAAGGATCGATTGGGTGAGGCAGAACTTCTCATTATTGATGCACAATACAGTTCTGAAGAAGCAGATAAAAAGATCGGCTGGGGACATACATCCGTTCAAATGGCAGTCGAGGTTGCCGATCGGATAGGAGTTTCGAAAGTTGCCTTAACTCATTTTGAACCTGATCATACCGACCGAGATGTCTTGAAAATTGTAGATAGTGAGATAGGTTTGGGTGAACATAGAGTGGAAGTTGTTCTCGCTAAAGAGGGTCTAAGCTTTACTCTGGATTGATTAAATAGTAGGAATGAAGTCCTTTGTTAAATTCCCACTTTTTTTCTCCACAGTTCATAGTCACTTTCGATTGGAAGTGAATCTGGTAAGGTTTAGCAAAAAATAAGCGAATAAAAAACTTCAATACAGCGGATATATTCGAAAGAATACTAATCTCACCCAAGTTTTTATTGTCTTCAATGGTAATTTTACATTCTTTATTCTTCTTCAATGTCAATTCTTGAATAACAGGCAAAGTATACCCTGAAAACGAATTTTTAACCGATTTGATTGCTTTCGTTGTTGCTACATCGTCTTCGAGTATTATATTCTGAGCAGGATCTGTTAAAATGATTCTCTTGAATGGTTCATATTTACTCGAATTAAACCCTCCAAAATAAATGGAACTCTTATCAGGCGCTATGGCTCTGAGAATTTCCCAGCTATTGCTAAATTTATAAACTTCAACATTTGTGTTCAAATGTTCCATTCCACCATCTCCAACTAATGTAAATTTTTCTCCTTTAAATCGAAGCTCTCCGATTGCAGGGGACGATGCAAAACCAATGTCAGCTCGCAAGAAACCTTTCCATTTTTTAAGAGGGTAGTTTCCCCCGGATATTGGAATGATATTTTTATTCTTAGCATCCCATTTCATATCCAATTCTAAATCTTCCAACTTCATTTCGATCATGTATTTCGAACCATCTTGAGACATTCTATTTTCACCGGATCTCTGCCCAAATTTCTTGGCTGTAGCTTCCAAATCAAAATCCGCGTATTCTTTCGTGCGATAGTATTTTCCTGTCTTTGGATGATTTATATACAAACTGATTCCATTGTTTAAGCTACCGGGACCCAGATTGCTGACTAGAAAAGTTACAAATATTGTTGTATCATTATTTTTGAAATAAAAATTCCATCCTTGGAAATAGCCTTCCCTTGATTCCGGATTGAAATAGATGCGACCTGCATTCTTTTCCGAATGAAGATCCTGCATACCTGATAAAAATATAAAAAGCAATGGAATGATATATTTGCAAATGCTCATTATACTAATCAGGAAGCAGGAGAGGAATAGCTTCAAGAATTATTTCGGAAGATTTCTCCTTTTTGTTAATCTTGTTCCTTCCTCATAAATGTCCGAGAGTCCTCGGATTTGGAAAACGGGATGATCGGCAATTCCTTTTTTCTTAAGTGAATCTCTTTCTTCCCTTATTCCATCGATGTGGATCCAAGTGTCTTTGTTGGGAATCCTTTTGGAAATACTTTTCAATTCAGCGTGAACCAGATATTCATAATTTCCAAATTTCTTCAAATAAACTCTGATGGATTTAGAATCTTGTTGTTCCAATTCTTTGCGAAAATTGGCTGATTTGTCTTTACTATTATCATTTTGAGAATCATAGTATTTATTTAGAACTCTAACTATGTGAAGAAACTCTTCTCTTTTGTTTGGTTCAATTTCTTTCCATTCATTTGTTTCCATATAACCTCCTAGGGAACATGAATGGAGGTCCTAAAATTTACATTTTATACACTTTTTTTCATAAAAATTAAAAATTCTAAATTGATTTCCTTCTTGAAAAATCCCCCCTCTGAGAAAAGCTATCAATAGGATGAAAGCAAATACTTTGGATTTATTTTGGGTTGAGAAAATAAAATTAATACAATACTCAATAAACCTTTTGAAATCTTTATCCGACAAAGATTTGGATAAATCATCCAATTCGTCATCCAGACCTAATGAAACTATTCGTGATTCTATTGATAGGCTTATTTGGATTGATAGAAAACTTTCAACCAACCTACCATTTTCTATCAAGATGTCTCGGTTTTTTCCGTTCTCCTTAGTTGACTCAGCTAGCATTGAGAAAGAATTATTAGATATCCGTGATATGATTGATGCTCCCGCTCTCCCACCTGAATTATCGGGAATCATTGCGAGGAAAGTCGAGGATTTGGAATGGCAGGGTGGTAACTCAAGTCTTGATGTGAAATGGAAGGAATGGATATCATATCTAACTAGAATTGAAAAAGAACTTTTCTATTTGGAAGAATCAGCAGTTCTTAAGCTAAGGTACTTCAGTTGGAAAGGGATTTTTTCTATACCATCAGCTATCAATCTTTCTGCGGCACAAAGTCATTGCATTCTTCGGGAATGCATTTTGAAAAACCTGAATTCTCAATAGCATTCCCAAGTATCGATTAAGTATTAATTAGATAAAACATCTTCAATGTCTTTTTGTATGCTTTCCGGTTTTGTTATGGATGCGTATCTCTTCAATACCTTTCCATTCTTATCTACCAAAAACTTTGTAAAATTCCACTTGATGTCTTTGAGACCCATAAGCCCGGGAGCTTGCTCTTTCAAAAAGTTAAAGAGTGGATGGGCATTCTCACCATTTACATCTATCTTCTTGAAAAGAGGAAATTTGGTAGAGTAATTTAGATTGCAAAACGATTGAATATCAGAATCTGTTCCCGGTTCTTGAGAGCCAAATTGGTTGCAGGGAAAAGCCAAAACTTCGAAACCTTGATCTTTGTATTTGTCATATACTTGCTGGAGGCCTTCGTATTGAGGTGTGAATCCACATTTGCTTGCGGTATTGACTATTAGTAGTGCCTTGCCTTTGTAATCGGCAAGAGATACTTCTTCCCCTTTATTGTTATTAACTGTGAAATCATAAATAGAGTTGCTCATATCTCAAAAGTGAACCTATACTTCTATTCTGTCAATCAGGAAATCAAAAGATATTTTTACAATAATCATGTGGTTCTTTTGTGAGAGAGCTTTATTATCACCCCGGTACAACCAACCAGTGAGAATGAAATCCTTCGAGACGGAAGTAAATTCCATGCTCAATAACTTCTTTTCTATCTTGTGAAAATATCTGATTATTCACGAGATCCAAAAATCTAAAATTGCCCTTTGGAAAATATTTATCAATCCATTCTTGAGATGGATGGATTCTTCCGGCTACAGGAAAATGATTTGGGTTGAATATTAGCAATTCAGATTTTAAATTTTCAGCGGAGTTGCTTTCCAATAATTTAGAAAAAATAGATATTCCTTGCGGTTGATCATAAATACTTGCGGGTATTTCCTGGAAAGATAAGTCTTCGGAATTGCGATCTTGGATTCTTAGGAAAGCTCTACCATAGAATTCATGAATAGCTGAATCTATTTCTTCGTGAGGAGCAGTAATAAGTTGTACTGGAATTCTTTTCATATATCCCTCTTTCTGCCCTTCATGAATGAGAAGACCACCCGGAAGAAATGCCAATAGGGCAAAAAAGTGGATGCTGTCGCGAAAAAAAACAGAATTAGATCGTGGTTCATCATGATTCTCCAAAAAATGCAAAGACTTGCTCACATAGTTCGAGTCGGCATTCAGATGATAGATTAGATTATTGGAATTCTTGTGCTTTAAGTGGTCATACAAATCTTTATCGTAAGTTAGATCGAATCCCATCTCTTGCAATCTGGATTCCATATTCCAATATACTTCGGCTATGAAGATAAAATCAGGATGCAAATCTTTCGTAGAACGAATCATCTCTTCCCAATAGAAAGGCAGAGACTTCTTGCCATGGGTTCTCTCAAATACATCCGAAAGAGGAAGCATTGCCATGTCGCATCGCAAACCATCGCAGTATTTCGATAGAGTATTTAAAAAAGTTCTGTGTAGATCCAGAGTTTCTTCACTGGAAAAGTCGAATTGAATTGTGTCTGTCCAACCATCGAAATAAGGATCGCGACCATGGGCGAAATATTTACCGAAAGAATGTAGGAAATGATTTTTGTCGAAGAAGGAAGATTGAGTTTGTGATGTTAGTTTCGGATTGAAGTACTCTTTGGATCGTTCCAAGAAGGCATCGGGGATAGAATCGATCCAAGGCGAATCAATTGCGAGATGGTTGGGAACAAAATCAAGAATCAGCTTCTTCCCTGCAGATCTTAATGTTTCGTGAAATTCGGCAAGCTGATCGAAACTATCACAGATTAAAGAATTGGGTTTATAATCATAAATTGCATAGGGAGATCCAATGATGTCGGAGGATTGCAAGTTGGGAAGACAGATTTTGAATTCTTTTTGTAGCCCCTGATGGCTTTTGGCAATCGCAACAGAAGAAGGGGAATTTTGCCAAATCCCCATGGTCCAAAGGTAGTCACAAGCCTTCATTTCCGGAAGATCCAGATAGCAAAGAGCCAAATCTTTACCGATCTTTCTTTTATTCTCCTTTGAAAAAATCCTTGTGTTGGATTCGAAGATTCTGGTTTGATGAAAGAGATGATAGCTCACTTAAGATTACTTTTTAAAACATTTATCCCACGCTGCCAACTCCTTTCTATGGTTTTTTTCCTAATTATTGCATTTTCTTTATTGCAATGCAAAGACTCTAGCTCCGGAGATTCATTTGTAAAAAAGGTGGATGATGTTCCTTGGGATGGTGATTTAGAATCCATACCCCAGCCTTTGCGAAGTGTAAATCCGGTTGCCCATCCGGAGGCGAAAAAAGGGGGAAGATTTCTGATTTACAGCCATCAATTCCCTAAGTCCCTCAATTATTACCTGAACCAGTTTACAACTACTGCGAGAATTTTCACTTCACTTTTTGAATCCTTGGCTGTCTACCATCCCCTTACTTTGGAGCCAATGCCCCATCTTGCTAAAAAATGGGACATTTCCAAGGACAAGAAATCGTTTACATTCTATATCGATGAAAATGCAAGATGGTCCGACGGAAAACCAATCACTGCTCATGATGTTTTATTTACATATAACACAATCATGGATAAAAACAATAATACAGCAAGCTTTCGAATCGGTCTTTCGCGTTTTAAGACCCCGAAGGTTTTGGATGATTATACAATTCGCTTTGAAGTAACCGATAGTCATTGGAACAATTTCAACGAAATAGCTTCCGGGCTTTGGATACTTCCCAAGCATCAATATGAAGGCAAGGATTTCAATCGTGAAAATTTTGAGTTCCCGGTAGTTTCGGGGCCATATAAATTGGTTGAATCAAAAAAAGGTCGTTATGTGAAACTGGAGAGAAGGGGAGATTGGTGGCAGAGAGCTTATCCTTTTAATAAGGGTAGATATAATTTTGATCAGATCATGTACAAAGTCTACAATGAAGAGACTATTGCGCTCCAAGCTTTCAAAAAAGGTGATATAGATATATTTCCTGTCTACACTGCTTCGGTATGGGTGCAAGAAGCCAATGGAGAAGCCTTTAATAAAAATTGGGTATCCAAATTAAGAGTCTATAATAAAAAGCCAACCGGTTTTCAAGGTTGGGCTATGAATATGAGAAGGGAACCGTTCACTGATGTTAGAGTGAGAAAGGCAATAGCACACCTGGTCGATAGAGATCTAATGATCGAGAAACTTGCATATAATGAATATGAAGCAACCAATAGTTATTTCCCCGATTTTTATATGCTAGGTGCCAAGAATCCAAATCAACCGGTAAAGTTTAATATGGACAAAGCTAGATCCTTATTAAAAGATGCAGGTTGGGTTCCGAATTCCAGAGGTATATTAGAAAAAGACGGAAAAGAATTTCAGTTTACAATCTTGGATAGAGACAAGAAGACAGAAAAGTATTTTACAATATTTTTGGAAAGAGCAAGAGATGTGGGAATCATTGCCAAGATTGAAACAACCGACCTTGCTGCATGGTCGGCAAGAGTTGACAAATATGATTTTGACATGACCTGGGCGGCTTGGGGATCGGGAATTTTCAAAGATCCGGAAGCGCAGTGGTTTAGTAAGTATGCCGATGAAGAAGGACAACCCAATCTTGCAGGTTTTAAAAACAAACGAGTGGATGAGATCATAGAAAAGCAAAAGACCGAATTCGATGTGAATCGAAGGAATGCTATGCTCAAAGAATTGGATATGATCGTATATAAAGATTACCCTTATGTATTGCTGTGGCATGTTGATAACAATCGCTTGTTGTTTTGGAATAAATTTGGTATGCCCAAGGCTCCCCTTGGAAAATACGGTGATGAAAATTTTGCCTCGGACTATTGGTATTTCGATGAGGCTAGAGCCGAACAACTCAATACGGCAATGAAGAGTAAATCTAGCCTGGAATCATTTCCTACCGAAATTCGGTGGAAGGAATAGTTGGTTAGAACATAACCAACTTAAGCTGTAGCTTAGAGGCGAAAAAATGTCGGAAGAAGAAAAAGATTGGAAGGGGAAGATTGTTGAATTTTGGAATTCCAATGTAGGTCTAAACAAGATTCCCAATTTTTTGGATCTCTTGGAAAAGGGTCTGGAGAAAGAACTTCCTCTTGAACCGGGAGAAGAGGATAAGGAAATACCCATTCCTATTGCCCAACTTCCCGTTGATGCGAAGTTAAGAGATTCCGGCTGGATACGAAAAACCTACGAAAGAATATTCCCAACTTCTCATATATTTCGATTGAATTACCGATATGGACGGGAATTTCTGGATAATTTCATGCCCATCTCGCATGGAGACTATATTGGGCGAGGTTCATATAAATTTGTTTATAAATTACCTTGGAATCAAGTTGTAAAGGTTGGAAAATCCAAATTCCCCTCCGATCCATTATTTGGCTCACTCTACAAAGAAGTGGCACGTAACATGGAAAAGTATCTAAAGCCTGAGGAATTGAATTTAAAAAAATTCCTACAGAATAAGACTTCAAGTAGATCTATAAAAGATGATATAGAATTCAAGTTCAGAAGATTGGGTTTGGAAAGACTGCAGTATTGGAAGTTAAAATCGCTAATTCCGGATTTGGTTCTACCAACTAGATTCTATATGGGTTTGAAAACCAGAAAAACTCCTTGGGGAATTCCTTTAGTTACGATCACTCCCTGCGATAATCAGAAACTTCTTCCCGGTAAGCATGTAAAAGAATTTATTTCTTTGGGTGAAAAGATTCCCCAAAACCCGATAGCAGACACTTTGTTCCCCAAGTGGAAGTTGAATTTTGATACGCATCAATTCGGAGAAATCAGTAGAGGTAGGTTGAAACGAATCGCTTTTGATTTTCAGAGGTTGATTGAAGTTACTAAGTTCTTGGCAGACGAAGAAAAATTGATATTCGATGTTCACTCTGAAAATATAATCATCACAATACCGGATTTTACACTGAAGTTATTCGATTATCATTTGTTTGATGATCATCTCTATGAGCCAAGCCAAGAAAATCCAAACCCGGAAATGGATCATATTCGGGTTATGGAAGAATTTATTCGGTCATTCGAATTATGAATTTTATTTATTCTTGGATACATATATATCATAAGAGAATATTGTTCGTCTCGGGAATTCTAATTGGACTTATTGGAGCAATTCAGTATGCCTGGATTTCGGATGATGCATACATAAGTTATATCTATTCAAGGAATCTTTGGGAAGGAAGTGGTTTGGTATTCCAATTAGGGGAGAGAGTTGAGGGTTATACAAACTTTCTTTGGACTATCTTAATTACTCTTTCGTTTCCGTTGGGGATTCGAATTGAAGATTTTTCAATTGGTTTAGGTATTCTTTTTTATTTCTTCACTCTGATCTATTTAAGAAATCCCTATTTAGTATTTAGCTATTCTTTGTTTTATTTTGGATGGGAGTTTGGCACGAGTGGACTTGAGACATCTATGTTTACCTGTGCCATAGTAGCCGGCTACCATTATTGGAAGAATAAAGCATGGGGAGAACTTTTCCTCTTGGCAACACTTCTTCCTCTCATTCGTCCGGAAGGAGCGATGTTTTCCTTATTTTACTTCTTATACTATATAGTAAAATCAAACCCCGGTGAATTAAAAATATCTTTTTGGTTCACCAAGAGAAATTTATTTTTATTCATGTTATCATTGTTTTTTATTTTATTGTATATCTCTAAGGTTGTCTACTACGGGGATTTATTACCCAATACATTCTATGCCAAGGCGGGAGAAGGCGATTATTTCAATCAGGGCTTTATATATCTTTTTTATTTTTATAAAGAGTATATTGTTTTCTCCATTTTCTTACTGGTGGGAGTAGTATTTTCTAGATCCCCCTTTTCATGGTTGGTAATAGCTTATCTATTCTACATTCTGTATGTAGGCGGAGACTTTATGTTTTCCAGATTTTTAATACCAATAATACCGGTGTCCATGATTCTAACATGGGATAGGCTTACTTCTTCTTTTCATTCTTGGAATGAAAAGTTTCAAAATAATGGAAAAATATTTTCATATTCTATACTTTTATTATTTATACTATCACCCATGCTTTCGACCGGATCTTTTACCAAACACTCAAAAGAAATATTTCTGGAGACAGGTATTTCCCATGAAAGGCAGATCTATAAAAATCTCGGTAAATCATCGCTGGATTATGATTTGGATGCTCTTAAGGATTTCAAGGTCTCCTTTTGGGGAGCACAAGCTCATTTTGTTTACTATCTTCGACCTAAATTGGCAATTGAGTCTTCAACAGGACTTACCGATTTGTATTTAGCTAGAAGGAGGATCGACAAACGTGGTACTATCGGACATGAAAAGAATGCACCCATTGATTATTTAAAGAAAAGAGGGGTGAATATTGTAATGGCAGATGTTTATGGAGAGCTGGGGGATTCAAGAAGGGATTTAATTTACAAATGGGGAAATAATTTATTGACTTGGAAAATTTTGGATTTAGATCAGGATGGTTTTAACTACTTGAATAATCACCCTAATTTTGATACATCCCGGTTAGATATGTCAATATGGACAAATACATATAAAAAGGTTGAGTGAAGAATGATAAAAATAGACATTACTACAAATTATGGAATAGTAAATCTTTTCAGTTATGGGAAAGATTCTCTTCCCGAGTATAAGAATGAAGATTGGACGCAATATACCAAAACCTCAGTATCGGAATTGTTCAATCATCCGAAAGAGTCGATATTTTGTCTGAATCAAGTTCATGGAAAAGAAATTATTTCCATACAGAAAGATTCCGATATTTCAAAATTTTACCAATCCGATTCTCCTGCGAATTCTGTTCCCGATGCGGATGGATTGGTTACTACTTTGGATTCGAAAATTTTGACCATACGAACAGCTGATTGTGTGCCGGTTCTAATCTGGAGTTATGATACTCCCTTCATTGCCGCACTTCATATAGGTTGGAAGGGAGCATCCATTGGAATGCTTACTTCTTTTTTGGATACATATACAAAGCCAAGCGATAAGTTGGGTTTTTATATCGGGCCTTCCATATCAGCGGAGAATTATGAAGTAGGAGAAGATGTTGCGAATTTATTCTCCAACACAAAATCAATAGCACCATCAATTCATGGCAATCCCGGTCATTTTCAATTGGATTTATGTAAGTTTATTGCAACCCAGATTCGAGAACGTTTCCCTGCAGCTATGCTTCTTGATTCCGGCGAAGATACTTTTCATTCCAACAATTGGTTTAGTCATAGGGCAGGAGAATTGGGAAGAAACCTTCATGGAATTCGATTTTTCGCTTTATCTTAAAATAGACTCAGGAATTCTGAAACAATATGGATTTTTTATTAAAATTAGAAGACACACTGAGACAGAGAAAGAAGGATCTTCCCGAGAATTCCTATACCGGGGGACTATTCCGAGATGGCATCGATCGTATTTTGAAAAAAGTAGGAGAAGAGTCAGGTGAGGTGATTATCGCTTCGAAAAATGAGAATTCCAATGAGTTCATTCATGAGATTGCTGATTTGGTCTTTCATTTGGAAATGCTTTTGGTGGAAAAAGGCAAGAGCTTTCAAGATGTAGTGAAAGAATTGGAAAAAAGACACTCTTAAAGCCAAGGTGGTAGTCCTACAATTTCTTCTCTATCCACTATCTTTAATCTATCAGTTCTTATTTTTTTTAAATAAGAGGAGTATAAAAAGTTTCTCATTAGAAACAGATCTTGTCCTAAGCGTTGGCAACCTATCTGTTGGAGGAACTGGTAAAACTCCATTTACTATTTATTTAATTCAGTCTCTGAAATCTGTTTTTCCCAATCATAACTTTACAGTTTTATCTCGAGGTTATGGTGGAAGTTGGTCAAGAACCAACGGAGAAGTTCAAGTTGATTCAATTGCAAGTCAAGCCGGTGATGAACCAGCATTAATAAAACAGAATATTCCTTATGCTCAAGTGCTGGTTGGAAGCAATCGGCTCGCATCCTACAAAAAATATGTGAATCAAGAATCCAGACCGATTGTAGTTTTGGATGATGGATTCCAACATTTCCGAATTCAGAGAAATATCGATATTGTGTTGATTGACTCAACCAGATTATTGGGATCCGGGCTAACTCTACCTGCGGGATATTTACGAGAAACTCTGTCTGCTCTCAATCGAGCTCATGCTGTGGTATTTACCAGATATCGCGAAGGAGAGGAAAACCATATCAATTGGGAAAAATTAGTCAGAATTCGTTCCTCCATCATGGATAATTTTCCGGATCTTGAAATATTTCATGCCAGTGAAGACAGAGGATTGCCTCTATTTTGGAAAGATGGCAAATGGAAGGAGAGAGATTGGAATGATTTATCCAACAAATCCATCTTCGCTTTTTGTGGCTTGGGCAATCCTAAGCCATTTTTTAGATCTCTGGAAAAAGAAGTGCGAACTAAAATACATAAAAAATCTTATCCGGATCACTATTCATTTAAAAAGAGAGATATAAGATTTCTAAGCTCCAAAGCGGCTGAATTCATCCTTTGTACAGAAAAAGATATAGTAAAAATATCCAATGAAGATAAGAATCGTTTCGAAGGAAGACTGGGATATATTCCTATCAACACCAAGGTTTGGGAAGAGACGAAGTGGATTAATTTTTTAAAAAACGTTGGGGAGAAATTCCTCGGTAAACACTGATGGGAATAGGGAGTGGCTCTCCCAAAATGATACAAGCCAGTATCTCTCCCCCTAATAGGGAATAAACTAACCCTCTAGATCCTAAACCGGAATACACATAAGAATTGAAAAGATTACCAATTATCGGTTGTCGGTCTTTGGATTGAGCTCTATGCGAGACTCTGTAGAGATTCCCTTCCCATCCATCTCCAACCATTTTTAATTTTCTATTATCCATCCATTGGTTTAGATTTTTCGGATTGGAAAGTGTAGATGAAACCTCTGTCAGTTGTTTCATATCCTGTATGATTTTCAACTCATCCGTTTCTCGCCAAGGATCATCGGGATGATACTCGTCATAGGTGGATCCTACTACCCACATTTTCCCATCCAAAGGTGTAATGTAGGAGTCGCAACACAAAGGATGACTCGGTGGATTTACAAAAACTTCTGAATCTAGGTAAGCTAGCTGACCTCTAACTTTTTTTAGGTAAGGGAATGCCGTGGACTTTTCCGCAAGCCAAGAGTTTAGATGAAAGGAATTACAATAGGCAATTATGGCTTTTCCCTCCAACTCGTTACTTGAAGTTAAATTGAACCCGGAAGTTAAATCAGAATAAGAATCTGACGTTTGTTTTTGTTTATACACTTCAAAATAATCTTCATTGTGAAAGTGAATCCATTTTGAATCCAATAGGGCATTGACAAATTCTTTCGGAAAAATTGTCCTTCCTTCCGGAAAATGAATTTTATCTTTTGATTCACTCAGGGAAGCGACCGACTCAGGAATGGGAAAACTCTCGAGAGCACTGAGATACCTATCTTTCTTGGCTTGTGTATCCAAAAGAAAATCCAGTCCTTGCGCTCCCAATGAAGATTGAAACTTGGAGCTTCGAAACTGATTGAGTGCGTGATAGAAGCAATGCAAAGAAAACAGAGAAGAGGGTATTGGAAATTTTGTAAGATAGGGATAGAATATCCCTGCCGGATTACCGGAAGCACCGTTAGCAATTCCATTCGGGTCGAATACATGGGATGTAATTTCACGAAGAGAAAGTGCATAGGCTAGGCTTGCCCCCGCAATTCCTGCACCTAATATATTAATGTGGGATGGTTTTTTTTTACGGTTATTGGGAAAGATAGCGAATCTATCCAAGTCTGAATGGGAATTGGAGCCGCCGACTTTTGACATTACTCCCACAGACATCTCTCTCTTTCTTCCAAAACCAGGGACTTTCCGGACTGCAAATCCTACAGCTTCCAAGCCCTTCCTAACAAATCCTGCCGATGTATAAGTTGCAAAGGTTGTCCCCGTTCGAGAAAGTCTCGCCATTTCGTTGAATACTTTAGAAGACCACATCTCCGGATTTTTGGAAGGACTAAAACCGTCCAAGAACCAAGCATCCACTTCAGCATCCAATTCTTCTAATACCGATTCTGCTTTACCGAATAGAATTAGAAGTGAGATTTTAGAACTGGGAAATTGGAATTTATAAAATCCCGGAGAATACAATCTATACTGTTCTAATAATTGATTTAGATAGGGCTTAAGTTCCGGTAAAACTTCCAAGTATTTTTGAATGCTTGCAGTATCGAGTGGATGAGCTTCCACTGAAATATAGTATAACCATTTGCCCCGTGATGCACATCCACCTTCTTCCCATAATTTCCATGTGGCAAGAAAATTGAGCCCTGTTCCAAATCCTGTTTCTGCTATCGTAAAATTTCCATTCTCCAAGGACTGCCATCGGTCTCTTAGTTTGTTTCCATCCAAGAATACATAACGAGTCTCATCGAGTCCACCTTCTTTGGAAAAATAAACGTCTCCATAGATATCGCTGAAGGGAGTTTCCATAGACTTAGGATTGTTTTTTTAGACGAAATGTAATCGAGTGAAAGAATGCCTTCCAGTCATAATCAATTTCCAAAGATTTCATTTCTTCTTCACATCCGAATTTTATGAAATCGAAAACTTCACTCTTACTCATTCCTACAGACTCAGAGATATCATGAACCGCCCGGTCCATTCTCCTTGCATCCCGATCACTGAGTTGAAATTCGTTTTGGAGTTCTAATTCAAAATAGGTAAGCTGTATCATTAAAAAGCCGCCACAAGAATGGTTTCAATTTCATTCTTGGGAAGATCCCTGGGAAGGCTATCTAAAAAAGAGTAGGTGGACGCAAGGCTTGCAATCCCCGGAAGATCGATTTTTTTAACTTCATATTCCGAAAGTCTTTGGGGGATTTTCAGTTCTAAGTAAATTTTTCGAATCCCTTCTACAGCTTTGATTGCGGCTTCAATCACAGAAATATTGGATACATCTTCATCGAGTGCTTTGGCTATTAGAACGTATTTTCCTGCGGATGATGTTAGGTTGTATTCCATAACGTGAGGAAGTAGAATTCCCATAGCCTGGTATATATCAAGATTCGTAATATTTGTAGCCGCAAGTGATAGGGCGTAGTTTAATCCGAGAGAACTAACAGATTGCGATATTCCGGTGAGAATACTAGCCGATGCCAATGAGTATTTATGTCCCATTGATTTTGGGTCTCTTGTCGCCGGGACAATATTTTTCGATATTAATTCAATAGCACGAAGTGCACTGGAGTTGGTTAGCTCATTGGAGAATTTGGAAAGTATGGTATCTACAGCAGAAGAAAGTATTGCTATTCCTGTCTTTGCTATTTCTTGACTGGAAAGAGTGATTGCTATCTTGGGATCGACAATTACTAATTTAGGAAACAACCACTCATGGGCGAAATATTTTCTATTCCTATCCCTATCATCTATTATTGAAAGAAAGGGAGACACTTCATTTCCCAGAACAGGTCTAGTAGGAATTATCACCAAGGGAAGGGGAGGATTTTTTACCTTACCCTTTACTAAAAATAATTCTTCAGCGAAGCAATCGTTTGTGGCAAGAAGCGATACGGCTTTACAGGCATTGATAGAATCAAAACCTCCATAAGCAACTATGCAATCAGCATTGGATATCCTGGCAAAATATGCTGCAGAATCCAACTGTTTAAAATTAGGTTCTGCTTCGATATCATCGTAAATAATGACACCTTCGATATGCTTTTCTAAGCTAGTTTTAATAATTGTTAATTCATCGGGATTTTCCATTTCGGACTGAATGGAAAGAAGGATGGCTCTAGAGCCTATGTTTTTTACCAATCCCCCCGATTTATAGGAACAATCTGTTTCTATATGGATTTTGGGGGGAAAGTGAAAGTTGATCCATTCCGGTAAGACTGGCATGTAGAGGATAAGTCTTAAGGATTAGAGTAAGGTTTCTATTATCCTAAGAAAACCTCCGTGATTCTTTCTGACAATTTGTCCAATACTTCCGGGCTTAGGTTGTCATAATCACCGTTCTTAAGTTTGTTTTTTACTTCTTTTAATTTCTCCGATCTCTCTTGGGATTCGGGTTCAGCTATAATTTGTTTGGAGATATTTGCAACTTCTTGGCTCAGTCTTGCTTGCAATGACATTTGTTTGGCTGTATCCGAAATAGTTACACTATCAGATCCAAGACTGGTTTCGTTTTTAACTACATTAGTGGTTTTCTTAGGCTCATATCCTGCACCACCGATTCTTCCTACTCTGTCGATATTCATAATTCCTATCCTCTACAATTAATATCGGTCAATTCTGCGAGTCCTTTAGCGAAAATTTCCCATGATTATTGATTAAAATCGTAAATTCTCCTTTTATAGCAGGGGGGCAAGCCTTCAGCTTTTGGGGATTTTCGTAGTACAATACTTCTTCGTAAAGTTTTGTCAATTCTCTTCCAATCAAAATTTCACAGTCCGGGAAAACAGCTTCCAGAATATCGAGGAGAGCCGGCATTTTATGCACAGACTCATACCAAACTATTAGACCATCGGTTTCCTTGGCTTTCATGAGTTGATTGGTCTTTTTTCCTTTCTTTTCCGATAAAAACCCCAAAAAAAGAGTAGGATTTGCCTGAAAGCCAGAAACAGAGAGAAGCGCCGCCATAGCAGAGGGTCCGGGTATTGGAATCGGCTGGATTCCACGAACTCGCAGGTCTCGAACAACCCAAGAACCGGGATCGGAAATCCCCGGCGTTCCCGCATCTGATACTAGACTGTAATTTTTTCCTTGCTTGATGCCGGTTTCCACATAATCCAGATAATGAGGATCATTGGACTTATGAAGAGTTTTTGCTTGTGTGGGAATGCCTAAATCCCTCAGTAGGGGGATTGTTTTTTGGGCATTTTCACAGAAAATGACCTCAGAATCATTCATGACTTCAATGGCACGAAGGGTGATATCTTTCTTATTTCCAATAGGTGTGGCAACAATGTAGAATTTGCCAAATTCGGTATTATGGTTCATATTGCTTCTTCCCGAAAGTTACCTGTAGCAACCCGGAGGATCTACATTTTCAGGGCATGGACATCCGATTTCTTCGGTTCCGGGATAATTACAAGGATTGCATTCGGTTCCCACCGGACAACTTTCTCTGCTCCCACAATTAGGTTGGGTGCAAATCTCCGGATTACAACCCGATCCTACCGGGCAAGCCTTCGGATTTACAGAGGAACAGACCGAAACAGGTGTCGATTGGTTGGAAATGACCCCGGAATTCAAGAAGGCTCTCATGGAAAATGTGTAGATCTGACATCTCTGGAAGGGAACTAGACCCGGAGGAGGGACGAAATTCTTGATTTTTCTGGTTACCAGTCGATTATTTTCAGTTGAAGCCTCTATGGGCAAATGCGGGAAAGAAGGAGCAATCCCATCTTCCAGATATTCGCCTGCAAGTGTCTCTGCAACTGATGGGATCGAAGCTCCTATATAGAGATTGTACCCCACAAATTGGGGTTCACGATTGGTCACAAAATAGGTCAAAATATATTCCGGTTTCGCGTTCGCTTCAAAGCCGGTAACTTGTAAATTTTCATTCACATTGCTGGTTGAAGGTCTAAGATTAAAGATCTGTGGAACACCCACCGGGACAAAAAATACAAAGGGCGCTACAGGAGTGTCTGTATTCATCCCGCAACGAGAAAAATTGCTTAGGATTGAAAGAGAAAATAGTACTATGCAGAGAGATTTTCTCATAAAAAATATCATTTAGGGATAGAATTTTTTAAAAACTTCCCAAGTAAAGGAGAAACATGGGCATACAAAAAAAACTCACGTATATTGGACTCTTTTTCGCATTCATTGTACTGATTTACATTCTTTTTTCAACTGACGACACTTCCCAAAAAAAGAAAATGACCTCGGATGAGATGTCCTTTCTTTTTGCCACTCCCGGTGGAAATTCGGGTAGTAGCAATTCCAAGGGCAATCCAATGGGACTCAGAGATGAAAACAGTAAGTCTGTTTTCGATTCAGACTTTTATAGTTCCGGAAATTTTAGCTACGAAGAAATGCAAGCCCAAAATGACGAGGGGGAAAAGGGTGCTATACCAATCAACCCACAGACCGGCAAGCCCTATGAAGAAGCGGCTATGCAACAATTCGATCGTTTGAAAGAGTATTTTCCCGAAAATGAACTCATACCAAGAAGATTGACCCCCGAAGTAAAGGCACAACAAGAAGCGAAGGCCCAGAAACTTTCTGATGCCACAAGGAAGGTGATGGGTGGGAATCCGGATCCTGCTGATTTAAACACCTATTATGGGAATATGGAAAAGCAAGCTAGCGATAGATTAGAGATCATCGAATACCTAATCGATGTGCAGGGTGGAGACAATCCCGAGATGGACGAAAAATTCAAGCAGGTATTGGATGGCGTAAAAGCTCAAATGGCACAAATCCAAAATGAAAAAGAGCAGGCATTTAAGCGAGCAGGTTTATAGATAACCAGTTTTCAAAAAGACCAGATCTTGAAAAAGTCAGATTTCAAAAAAACCAGGTTTTGAAAAAACCGTTGCTTAGACGAGGTGTTACTTTTATCTTTGCAAGTAATACTTTTGCATTGAGGTAATTATGCTACTATTCCTGAGATTGAAGAGACGGATTGGGTTTTGGGTTGTTTTATTTTCTTTGGTTGCTTTTGGCAATTGCAGTGGCTTGGGAAAATTGGAGTGGAATCATCCAGAAGAGAATAAAGTCTACAATCTTTCGGAAGGCATTCAAGTCCGTGTTTCCCACTCGGAGTTGTCATTTCATTCTCAAGGTTTGGAAACATCCATTATGAGCATGTCCATGGAAGAGGCATTTTTGGGTGGCAAGGAAGCTGAGGCAAAAGTTGGCTATAGCATGGCTGCATTTAGTTTTAAAGATACGACCATCCGTAATTGCAATCAGCAACATATAGAAAAAATGTATGTTGCTTCCGGTAACTTTTTCATTGAAGGATCGGTTTTCGGTTCCAACTGTGAATCAAAATACAAGGTATCTTTCGAACCTAAAGGATCCAGGGAACTGGATTTCAAAGTGGAATTCGATGATAAAAGTTTAAACCGCGTTGTATTTCAGATTCTATCCGATCCGGAAGAGCGAATTTATGGCTTGGGAGAGCAATTTTCCCATTTTGATTTCAAAGGTAAGAAACCATTTTTATTCACTGAAGAGCAGGGTATCGGAAGAGGGGATCAGCCTATCACGACCGGTGCCAATATTGTAGCCGGAGCCGGTGGGAATGAATACACAACTTATGCACCTATCCCTCATTATATTACAACCAATCATAGACAAGTTTTCTATGAGAACACAGGCTATTCGCAATTTGACTTTTCCAAGAGCAATCGAATTTCAGTAGAGTTTTGGGAGGCAAATCTCGAAGGCGGTCTTCAGGGGACAGCATGGATTGGTACCCAACCCAGAGAATTGATATCCGAATACACCAATAAAACAGGAAGAATGCCTGAGATGCCGGATTGGGCTTTTGGAACCATATTAGGCTTGCAAGGTGGCTCAAAAAAAGTTACTGAGGTGATTGATGAAGCCAGAGATAAGGGCAATCCTATAACAGCTCTTTGGATTCAAGATTGGTGTGGACGAAGAGTCACGAATTTCGGAGATCAGCTTGCTTGGAGATGGTATGCGGATGAATCTCTTTATCCGGATTTTAAAAAGTTTGTCAACATGATGAACTCTAAAAATGTCAAGGTCTTGGGATACATCAATCCCTTCCTTGCCGATACTGATCCCAAAAAACCGGGTGGAGATGATTTTACCAATCCAATGTTGGAAGAAGCCAAGAAAAAAGGCTTCTTGGTTAAAAATGAAAAAGGGGAAGATTATCTCATTCAAACTGTAGGATTTCCCGCATATTTGATCGACCTTACCAATCCCAAAGCTGTTGCATGGACCAAGAGTATCATCAAAAAGAACATGATTGATGTGGGCTTGTCAGGCTGGATGGCGGACTTCGGAGAGTGGCTCCCCTATGATGCAGTAATGCATTCGGGTGTTTCGGCAAAAAATTATCACAACCAATATCCTGTAGATTGGGCAAAACTCAATCGTGAAGCGATCAAAGAGGCGGGAAAAGAGGGCGAAATTGTATTCTTCACCCGTGCCGGTTTTTCTTATTCCAACAAGTATTCAACATTATTTTGGTTAGGTGATCAAATGGTGAGTTTTCAGACTCATGACGGCTTACCATCAGCTGTCTTGGGTATGATGACTTCGGGAGTGAGCGGAATCTCTTTGAACCATTCGGATATTGGAGGATACACAACCATATCCAATCCCATAAAGAACTATCATAGATCCAAAGAATTACTTTTAAGATGGTCTGAAATGTCGGCACTGTCCCCAGTTTTTCGAACTCATGAGGGAAATCGACCTCTCAAGAATTGGCAGGTTTATAACTATGAGAATGAGCTAGGTGAAAAGTCTCAATCCGATGAAGAGACAGTAGAAAAATTTGCCAATATGGGTAAGTTGCATTACGCTTTGAAGGATTATTTAAAAATATATGTCAGAGAAGCATCACGTACGGGAATTCCTGTTGTTCGACATCCTTATTTGCATTATCCGAATGACTTGCAAGTGAGAAACTTGAAATACCAATACCTTCTAGGAGAAGATTTGATGGTAATGCCTGTTATTTCTGATGGAGAATCTCAAGTATCCGGCTATCTCCCTCAGGGCGAATGGAAACATGTATGGTCTAAAAGAGTTTATCGTGGTGAATCTAGAGTTCGAGTGGATGCTCCTCTTGGTGAACCGGGTTTATTTATCAGAATGGGAAGTCGAAATCAGAAATTATTGGAGAAGTCTTTTGGAATGGCAAAAGAATAAACGTAGAATTCAATTAATATCTATAGTACTAGTATTACTCATACTAGGCAATATAGTTTTTTTCTTATCGGTAGGAAGATTATTGGATACGGGTTCTGTAAAAGAATTCATATCCAACTCCATCTATAAATATACCGAATTGAAGATCGAATACAAGTCCGTAGAGACTATGGTATTCCCGCTTCCCGGATTTTCACTTCGAGGAGTGGAGATCCAAGAGGATGACACGACAATAGCCGGTGTCGATAGACTGGATCTTGTATGGAATGTATTTGCCCTTATGCGAGGGGATTTTGAACTTAAGTCTATAGCTGTCGGAAACTCCAAGCTTCGAATTCTACGAAACAAAGAAGGAGAAATCTCATTTTTAAGAAAGATTGACTCCGACAAAATTGAAAAGGATACTGAAGAATTTAGAGAAGAACAAAAGCAAAATCCCATGAAACCCGATGAGATTTTCGAGTTGATTCCACTCAGTATGGAAATTAGCAAGCTTCAAGTGGATTATGTAGATGAATTTTTGGAAAGACAAGATTCTTTGCACATTGAAAATATGAGCATTGATTTAATTCCTGTTGGTCGTAAGGCTAGAGTTAAATTCCTTTCCAATCTGAATGATAGTAAGCTTTCAATTAATTCCACAATTTCATTGGAAGAGAACGATTGGAATCTAAGTGGACTCAGATACAAGGCCGAGGTGGAGTGGAAGGATATTTCCATGGCACGTTATAATGATTTTCTCGCCATATTTCCAAGAGGTCAGTTCCAAGATACGAATTTAAATCTCCACATATTCACCGAAAAGAAAGATGATTCTGTAATTTTTTTGGAAGTAAAGCGACTATCTTTGGAGAAGCTTAGAAAAAGAAACTCCAAAAATCTTCCGGATGTTACACTTAGCACGAAGCTAAGTATCAATCTTGAAAATTCTGATATCAATATAGATAGCTTGCAATATATTATGGAGAATAGATCCGATGTTAGTTTTCATGCTAATTTAAAAGAAAAGGAATTGACTGTTAATCAAAAGCAGATGAATGTAGAAGCCAAATTAAGTGCTAAATCATTTCATCTTGCAAGTACTATGGAATTGGCGGATATATTCTCCAAGATAGATATGAAAAAATTCCCAATTCCTGCGTCTTCGGAGAAAAATCCCCCGAACCAAAAAATTCAATCCAAAAAGATTTCTTCCTCTGCCAAAGAAAATGAGTCTTCGATTGTTGCTATTTTGGATTTGGATTTAAAAAACCTAAATTTAAAAGGAACAAAAATATCCTCTGTTAATGGAAGAATAAACTATATTAATGAGAAAATTGAATTAATTGGAGTCAATGTTTCTTTATACCAAGGGAATGTATTGTCGAATGGAAAATATTACCTTAAGAGAAAAGGAAAGAACTTTGACTTGAATGCAAAAATTAGAAATGTTCAGATGGAACCCTTACTTGCCGGTATATCGGATAATAAACTATTGAAAGGTGCCCTCTCCGCAGATATCTCTATGAACACAAGAGTAGGAGGAAGCGATTTTCTCCCTCTATTGGATATGGATGGAAAGTTCACTATAGAGAAAGGAGAACTTTTAGGTTATGCGAACTTCATCAAACCGGTTGCGGAAGTTGGTAAGTTTATCAATTTTACTTCCAAAAACGAAGGCAAGAGTACAGAATTCAAGGAAATACAAGGTGCTTTTCGTATCAAAAAGCAGATTCTTAATCTGAAAGAATTCAGTATGGATGGTGTTGGAGTCGCTGCAAAAGGTTCGGGAACCTATTCACTTAAGAACGATAAAGTAGATATGAAATTCACAGCGTCCCTTGCCGGGAATGCGGGAAAGGCAATTAAGATTCCTATTATCTATAAAGGGGTTCTTGGTAAGAATGTTGCTTACTTGGATCCTGTTTGGTTGGCGTCCGTCTATGCCGGAACACTGTTTCTTGCCGGTCCTGCAGGAACCTTGGTGGGTGGAGTTGCCGGTTCCCTCGCTTCCGATACTGTTGATAAAACGGCAGATACGGTAAAAGGAGGATTTAAATCAGCTAAGAATTTCCTCTTCGGCTCGAAAGATTCTACCGAAGAGGAAGATGATTGAACAAATAGCTTGGGTTATATTCTAATGGAATCTATCCCTTAGGCTTGAGATTCCAGGTAAACGCTAGTAGAACAATGGCAAGGAATGCAGACAATACAATGAAAGCAAGAGCTTCATTCCATGAATAGTTCTCTGCCAGGTAACCTAAAGTCTTTCCTTGTACTGTTCTTCCCAAATAACCAAATAATCCTATGAAACCTGCGGCAGTTCCCACTGCTTTCTTGGATGTGAAATCCAATCCGGCGACGCCGAGTAGCATAACAGGGGGATAGATGAAGAAACCGATCACTCCAAAAAGAATTAAATCAATCCAAATATAGCCCGGAGGAGTGATCATGATACCAACTATTGCAAAAAGTATGGGAATCATACAAAGTAAGCTAACCATACCACGACGACCACCCGTCTTATCTGATATCCAACCAATCAATAGAGTGGAACCAATTCCGGCAAATTCATAGATGAAAGTGGAAGCACCCCCGCTCTCCAAAGAGGCGCCTTTCATTTCTTTCAAATAGGTTGGTCCCCAATCCAGTAAACTATAGCGAACCATATATACGAATAGATTGGAAATAGCGAATATCCAAATGAATTTATTCTTCAAGACATACTCAACAATCAATTCATAGGTTCCCAATTCTGTTTCATGAGTCACTTTGGATTCGGGGTAATCATTTTTGTATTCTTCAATCGAAGGAAGACCCACTGATTGCGGAGTATCTCTTAGTCTCCAAAACAAGTAGACAGAGGTCAACATCGCAATTATACCGGGAATGAAAAATGCATATTGCCAGCCAAAATAGGAAGCGGAATATGCCGCAATCATTCCAATCAATCCACCACCAACGTTATGTGCAATATTCCAAAATGCAAATACTGTTCCTCTCTCGCGAACAGAATACCAGTGCCCTAGAGATCTACCGCAAGGAGGCCATCCCATACCTTGAACCAAGCCATTGAGAGTCCAAAGAAATAGATGAATCCAATAGCCTTCTGTAAATCCAAAACAAAAGTTCAAAAGTGCTGTGATCAATAATCCAAATGGCATAAAAACCCTGGGATTGGATCTATCACTCAGTGCTCCCATGATGAATTTTCCCGCACCGTAGGCTATTGCTGTAGCGGCGAGAATGTCACCTATCTGGTCTTTACTATAAACCAATGCCTCTCCCATTTCTTTGGAAACAACGGGGAAGTTATTCCTTACAAAATAGAACACTGCATATCCAATGAATGTGGATTCTAAAATCTGCCACCGAAATTTAGGGTATTTCTTCTTAATTTCTTCTTCTGGCAAACGATCGATATGGGGAGCCGGTTTAAATATGGAAAAGAACTTTTGAAACATGAATAGAACATTTCAATCGGTTTCAGATCAGGTCAATGAAAAAAAGCGAAGAAAATGTTCGAATTTAGGAGAAATTATGTAAAATTGCATAATATTTCGCAAAACAATCATTCCTTTCTTATTTGACATATATTTATGATATCTATTTTTTCCCTATGGAAAATATAAATACAATAGCTATCAAAGTTTTAAAAAGTTACAAAGAGTTCTCTCAATCGGGAGATATAAATGAGTTGAAGATTTGGTCTTCATTTTATATGAGAGAATTCATACGTTCCACAGAAAAAGATGAGGATCTTGCTTCTGAAGTATATTTGAAATTGGAAGGAAAAATGGATCATTTAATACGCAAGTTTTATGCTAAATCTCCCAATAAGTATCTCTCCTTTCTGAAAGTCTGTGCAAAGAATATAGTCCGAAACCTTACCAAAAAATCGATCAAAGAGAATCAAGTAATGGATTATCTCGTTTACACCCATGGAATTGAGAATTCATGTCATGTAGTGGACCAATCAAGATTTATGAAGCAA
>JAFIGA010000049.1 GCA_020831715.1 Leptospira sp.
GAGTGCTCACATTTGTTCGCAGAAGAATTAACAACCACAGCACCAATTGCTTTGCAATGTAGTGCTGGGCAGGCGGAAGGTTGTGAGTGATTGATTCAACACAGATAGAACGACTTATCTGCGCTAATCCCCGAGATCTGCGGGAACTAAATTTACTTGATTGCATCTGCAATCACCCCTAATTCGACAGGCGAAGCCGGAGTCGAATCCCCTCCAGCACCATTTAGCGAGGCAAAGCTGAGCGTTAAAAATGGTGCTGGACATTTCCCGAGGAGCAAGCTCTCCTGAATTCTTTTTTATTTCCGTTGTTGTAAAAATTAAGAGTTATTTGCTATTCCGCTATTTCGCCGCCCCAGTATTTGAGATGATCAATGATGTAGTCTTCCAAAATAGTCTGGCTTTCTTTGGAAGGAACTTCCGCAGGGATCGGCTTTCCGATGGAAAAATGAATCTTTCGATCACGGTTCAGCGCACCTAGATCTTTGACAGGACCGCCGGGTAGCCAAAAGTCCGTTTTTAAAGCTATGGGAACCAGTGGAACGCCTGCCTTCTTGGCGAGTTTGGTTGCAATCGAATTGAATTCGGAACGCTTGAAAATACGATCCCTGGTAGCTTGAGGAAAGATTGCAACCGAGCGATTGTTCTTTAATTTTTCCAATCCTTCAGTCATTACTTTATTGAAATCTTCTCTGGGGTTCGTTCTTGCCAGAGCGATAGGATCGCGAGATTTCATAATTGCACCAAACATGCGATTGGTCACCAAGCTATCTTTAACCACAAATGTTAGTGGCTTCTGCGAGGCAATGAAGGCAGGTAACACAAATGTTTCCAAGACGGACATATGGTTTCCGGCAAATACTACAGGTCCTTCAGTTTCCAAAACATTTTCTATACCGGTGATATGGAAAATTCCCCCATAGGATTCCAGAATTCGAATGAACTCAGCAGAGAACTCGAAAAATTTTCTATCTGTGAATTCACCTTTTAAAGCAAGACTGCGACCTCGAAATATAATCTGAAGGTATCTAAGCCAAAAGGGAAAATTTGTCCTAAAGAAGATTTTATCCAAATAGTCTTCTTTGTTCTTGCTTAGACTATGATACTGAACGCGGACATTTTCTCGCCTAACTATAGGACGTATCATTTCGTCCCTACTTAAAGAATATATTCCCGTATCCAAACTTGATTCGGGAATGATAAATTCATTTAGTATTTCTGTCATCGGGAAGTAAAAATCTCAGAAATAGGAAAAAACACTGAATTGGATTCTATCCCAAAAATCAGTATGGCACTCATTGCCATAACAAAACAAGAGACTATAGGTATCAAAAGATTATCGTCCAAGAATCCTTTCCATGTAGTGCCGGAAAAGAACTCAGTAATACCGGCAACAATGGTTCCAATCATTAGAATTGCAATTGCGGATACCTGAACACCTCCACCATCATCTAACAGAGAATAAGCAGTTCCCGGGCTATAAAACGAAAATAAATAAATCAAACCCAAACCAAAAAGACTGGCTGAAATAATAAATGCAATAATTCCTTCTATTGACTTTCCATTGTAGAGTCTATGCTTTCCATAGTTGGAACCTATATATGCCGCAAAGGGATCACCAATGACCAAAAAGGCAAGAGATAGAACCGCAAGTTCCGCAGGAAAGAAAAGGATAACAATTAAATTAGCTGTAAAATAAGGAACGGTTGCATTCATGTATTCTCGTTCCCCTTCTTTCATGAGAGGACCGAAAATCATCCAAAAGAATTTGGAAAATCCTTCAAAGCGAAACCTAAAAAACTCCAATATAGCCAATACAACCAAAGATACGGCAAGAGCTGTGACAATGATTGCGCGAGTAGAATACAGCAATCCGAAGCTACCCTCGAAAGCATCCAAAAAAAGTGCCAATGGGATGATTAGCCCCAAAAGGTGCCATCCCTTCCTGAGGAAATTAAATTTATGTTTGTTAGAATTTGTCATATTGTTCCTTCACGCTATCTATAAGGTCTTGATGCCAATTTCATTGCCGTCTCTTCATTATCGGGAACGATGAATAGATTTCGAATACCGGCCATTTGAAATACTTGTTTTGCCGAATGGGATAAGTTTATCAAAACAACCCTAACCCTATGAGTAAAGCTTAAATCAGCCAATTCTCTAAAAGAAGTCACACCTTGGGAAGTGATCATATTCACATCTTCCAAATCCAGAATCATCGCACCCTTCTTAATTCCTTTCTGCATGGATTCCAAAAATTTTTGACTTGTAAAAGAATTGATATTCCCTGTAATTTTATAAATGGTCACATTTTCAATCTTTTCAGAAATGATATTCAGCTCATCTAAACTCATAGGATACTTACATTTTTAGTGATTTGGTTTATTTCTGCATGTCTTTTTTTACTATTGGATCATTATATTCCGGATTTTAGCGGAATAGTCCTTTTGGGAATATCACTCCCATTTTTTGTAATTTCGGAGGGTCGAGAAAGAAAAAGCCTTCGCTTTTCTATTGACGAACCATTTCTTATTTGTTTTCTGATCGTGGTGTTGGGACTGGGAACAGTTCTAGGTGCTATGCCGCAAGATATAATCAATTTGGTCGGTCTTGGATTATTTGCCTTCATAACTCACCATCATTTCAAAAGTAAAGAAATGATTTTAAGTCTTCTGTTTTGGAGTTTTTTTTCTTGGTTTGTTTTCTGGGTCGTGGATGGCAAATATTGGGAGTTGGTTGCGCTTTCCATACTTTTTTCCTTCTTTGCTAGATCCAATCGATACATTCAGTCTCTTTCAATTGGCATTCACATATTGGGAATTATTTTTTTATTTGTATTTTATCGAGATTTTACGCATTTTAGTATGGCATCACTTTACGTAGAATTTCACTTTTTCAAATCAATCGCAATAGCTTGCGCCATGATGTCAATTCTTGCTGTTTTTATTGCAAATTACTATAAACCCGTCGATTTATTGATGAAATCCAGCATACTTTTCATCTTATTTTTAATGGTTTTTTTATTTATGAATCCAATTTTTTCTATATTTCTATATTTTTCATCCTTGCAAGTTATTGCTGATGTTAGAGAGTCGTAGGCAGGGGATATGATTTTGCAGGCCAAAGTAATACATGCTTACAAGAAATGGGAAGAACTCCAGAGAGATGTTCTTGAACTCACTAAATTGAAAGATCGAATTTCCGAGGATAGGGATTATTCCGGATTCCTTAAGGACTCATTCCAAAGGGAAATCGAAAAGCTCAGTGGCTACCGAGAAGATCTTTTAAAACTGAAAGTGGGAAGTAACTCCTCAACTATTTCTCACTCTAACCAAGAAGATGGAAAAAAGCTCTACCAAGAAAAAGAGCAAAATTATCGAGAAGAAGTAGCTCAGGAAAGACCTCAAAATACCTCTATAAACCAACAAAACAAAAAGGAAACTAAGAAAAAAACAGAAAGACCTGTTTATAAATACTGATATGACGCTAATCAAAAAAACTCTATTACTAATTTTATTATCCACATTTGCAATTCAATGCTCATCCGATTCAGAAGTCCTTGCCAGCTTCGATGGGGGAACCGTTTCTCGAAAAGAATTGAGAGATTATTTTCAAATTAGAGGAGCAAAAATCAACGAAAAGAGTGCAACAATCCAAAATCAATCTAATGTTTTGGAACAAATTGCCCTTCAAAAAATGATTTACAAGGACTATCTTGCAACAGAAAAAGTCTCGCAGGATTTTATTGATAAGCTAATAAATCTAACGAAAGGTCAGATGCTAATCAGTATCTACAAACAAAGTTTTGAAGAAAAAGCATTAAGAAAAAATCCTATGGATTTAATCACCATGCAGATGCTGATACTTCGTCCAAATTCTGAATCGGAAGAAACATCTTCTAAATCTCAGGAACTTCTAAAAAAACTTAACGATACTAACAGTGATTCAGAAATCGCAGCAATCATAAAAGAAAACACAGTTGATGCCAATCGAAAACCAATTGCAGGACTGATTGAACCTTTTTGTGTTAATTGTGGACCCAATCCCTATGCGGATCTACTCGAAGAACCTCTCAAAAATAATGATAAGAAATTCTATCTTTCTGAATTGGATGGCAATGCATATCTGATAAGAATTGTTAGAAGAAGAGGAATACATGCAAATGTTCTAAATCGTTACTTGGAAGAAAATTTTGCCATGTTTGAAAAAATGGCGAAAGAATATAAAAATGAATCAAAAGATCCAAATGAGCAGAACAATGCAGATTTTTATCTAAGAGGTACTGCAAAGGAAAAAGCAGAAAGTTATGGTGAACATATCTCTCGTCAATTCAAAAATGGTCTCTGGCAATCTGAATTGGAAAGAATTAAAAATGAAAGCTCTGTTAAAGTAGAGAACCCCCCTATGCTCATTTCTGTGGATAATTTGGATCCAAAAGAATTTCCTGATGATCGAGTATTGGCGATAAAAGCGGATGGAAAATCCATCCAAGTCGGAACTTTTCGCGAAGATTTCAAGGAATTAAGTGAAATTATCGGTCGAAAAAGTGGAGGAGACTCTTCAAAGGAAGATCTATGGGATATGTTGAATTTCTTCTATAATATCTATCTTTCCGCTCTCTATATGGAAGAAGATTCTAAGGTTAAATCGCTTTTAGATTCAGATCTTTACGAGAGTTCTATTGAGTTTCTCAAAAATTCTCTTGTATGGTCACTATTTATGCAAGAAATCTCGGATGAAAAAGTAGATATTTCCGAAACTGATTTACGTGATACCTATGAAGCCGGAAAAATGTTTGCCTATTCCAAACCTGACCCAAATGACAAGCAGAAAAGGATTCCCCTTCCCTATTCTCAGGTTAGAACCAAGATACTATCTGAATTGGAAAATCAAAAAAGAAAATCAATCTTTGATTCCAAAATCAATTTATTGAAGACAGATAGGCAACTAAAAATTGCCAAGGATTCTTTAAAAGAGGGAAAAATCTAATTATAAATATTTTTTTTCTTGATAAATCAAGATATAATAGCAATAATTACATAAGAGGGTAAGATATGAGTAACCACATATATATGTTAAGAAAGAAAAGAGCTATAAAGCAATACGATATGGCACGAGCTCTAGGTGTATCCCCTAGTTACCTGTCAAAAATAGAGACAGGAACTCAAGAGCCAACAGAAAAATTCAAAACTGCATGTTCCAAATTCTTAAAGACTTCAATTGTAAAATTATTCAATGATGAGCCCGTTGAAGATATTTTCCCTGAATTCACAAAAGGTCTTACAAATAGACTCTGGGCGAAAAGAAGAGAAATGGGAATTAAACAATACGATATGGCGAAAAAGCTTAAAGTCTCCACTCCTTTTCTTTCTAAAGTAGAATTAGGACTTTTGGAACCACCGGAAGAGTTCAAGAAATTGGCTTCCAAGGTTTTCAAAATGAACCAAAACGATCTTTTTCTCGCTGAAGTAGACTAATTCATAATGAAAGCACGGGGAATTACCGTGCTTTCACTCTTCTATGTCCCAATCAAAAAATAATAAAGATGGATGGGCCACTCGCACTGGTCTTATTCTCGCTGTGGCAAGCGGTGCTATTGGTCTTGGGAATTTCCTGAGATTTCCCGGTCAGGCAGCGCAAAATGGTGGGGGAGCATTTATGCTTCCCTACATTATATCATTTATTATTTTAGGAATTCCCGTTTGTATCACTGAATGGATTATGGGTCGAAAAGGCGGACGTACCGGTCACTCTGCACCATTCATCTTCCAATCTTTCCTTAGTGGAGTACCACTCCGAATATCCGGAACAATAGGTGTTATGATTCCCATAATGATCTATGTGTATTATGTATTCATTGAAGCATGGTGCCTCTCTTATGCTTACTATTTTGCAACAGGAGGATTGAACCTAGCAGCCTCTTCCGCTAATACTAAATCACCCGGATTTCAAGAAGCGATTGTAAAAAATGCGACGGTTTTCTTTGAAAATTTCAGTGGAACAAAATATTTGGGCGCGGCTTTTGAAAGTGATGTTATTATTTTCACTATGCTTTGTTTTATGATGAATTTCTATTTGGTATTTAGAGGACTATCACGAGGTCTGGAAGCTTTTGCCAAATTTGCCATTCCAATGATGTTAGTATGTAGTATCATAGTATTAGTTCGAATTCTAACCCTGGATGGTATTGGTGAAGGTTTGGGTGCTATGTGGAATCCTGACTGGTCGAGTCTTACCAACCCGGGAGTATGGGTTGCGGCGGCGGGTCAGATATTCTTTTCTCTTTCTACCGGTTTTGGTATTGCCCTGGTTTTCTCATCCTTTTTGAAAAAGAAAGACGATGTGGTGCTTTCGAGTTTATCTTCTGCAACCTTGAATGAATTTTGCGAAGTATCTTTGGGAGGAATGATTACTATTCCTATCGCATTTCTATTCTTAGGTGCAGCAGCGAGTAGTTTTGGTACATTTGGTATGGGATTCATAGCCCTACCTGCCGTATTCACTATGATGCCTGCAGGAGAGTTCTTCGGTGCATTGTGGTTCTTTGTTTTATTTTTAGCGGCACTCACATCGAGTGTTACCATGCTTCAACCGGGTATTTTATTCTTGGAAGAAGGATTTGGTCTTTCGAAGCGTAAGGCTTCCACAATTTTATTTTTATTCACATTTGCTTTGTGCATGCCTATCATTTATTTCAATGTGGGATTTGCGGCACTTGATCTGACGGATTTTTTTGTTGGAACTCTCATGATCTATATTCTTGCCACAATTCAAATTTTGATCTTTGTTTGGAAGATTGGTGTGGATGAAGGAATCAGAGAAGGAAACGAAGGCTCACATATTCAAGTTCCCAGATTCTATCGATATTTAATGAAATATGTTACTCCCTATTTTTTAATAATAGTTTTTGTTGCTTTTATGATTCAATACCTACCCGAATACATAGATAAAATGGATGGAGGACTCATGGCTTCTCTAGCCTTGGAAAAAGGTGAGTCTATAGATAATGCAATTATAAAAGCAGATATTGCAAAATATGTATTGGTATCATTAGTTGCTTTGTTTGGTTTTTTTTATTACTTAGTTAATAAAAGTTTTCAGAGACAGAAAAAGGTAAGTAATCTATGAATATTCAAGGATGGATTATAATGATCTCTTCCCTCAGTTTAGTATTTTCTTTGGCTATTTTCTGCCTCTACCATCTCTATCGGACAAAATAATGTTATCCATTGAAAAGGTCTTTCGAGATACCATTGCCACTTTATGGCAAGATTATGAACCTCGTGAGTCTCAGATCCAAATGAGTAAAGCAGTTCAAAAGACAATTACCAATGGTGGTATTTTGATTGCTGAAGCAGGAACCGGTGTTGGAAAAAGTCTAGCCTACCTTCTGCCAGCAGCTATTTGGGCATTGGAAAATGATGGATTGGTCGTTATCTCTACCGAGACCAAGGCACTCCAAGACCAACTTCTAAAAAAAGATATTCCATTGGTTTGCAGCATTTTAAACAGAGAAATACGTGCCGAAATTGCAATGGGTGCGAGCAATTATCTCTGTAAGAGAAAATTTTCCCATGTGGACGATTCCGGGAATTTGGATATTGATATGATCCATCAATATGATAACTTCTTGGAATGGGTGAATTCCACAAAAACCGGAATGCGAACCGAATACCAAGGAAATATTCCTTTGGACTATTGGATGAAAGTCAGTAGAGAGTCGGACAATTGTTTGGGTAAATCGTGCAAGAATTACTCGCATTCATTTTATTTTTTGGAAAAAGAAAAATGGAAAAACTCTCATCTGTTGATTGTAAATCATTCGTTGCTATCGAGTCATATGGCGGGTAATTTTCGCTTACTTCCTGAATTTAAGAAATTAATTATTGATGAAGCACATAATTTTTCGGAGATAGTGGGAAAATCATTCCAATCGGAAATTTCATTTGAAGCAGTAAATAAATTATTAGGATTCATCCATTCCAAGGATAGCAGAACATCCCTTTTGAGTAAGATGAATCATCCATCCGATCTAATTCAACTTGTAGAAGATTCCAAAAATGCAAGTCTTCATCTCTTTGGTAGATTACCCGAACAGATCAAGATGAATATGTATGGTGCCGAAAGAATCACTCAAAAATTAAAATTGGATGATGGGAATTTTGAAAATTCAATCAATAAATTAATAGAATCTCTCTCCAAAAAAGCAGAAAAGTATTCCAAGGAATCGGAACTTCAGGAAGAAAAGGAAGTCGCTCAAGGAATAGAAATGTCTGTTGGGAGATTGACCGGAATCAGCGAATTTTTCTATGAACTTAGAAACCGAGAAAATTCCAATCTGGTTTTCTGGAATGAACCCCCGAATCAGAAAAAAAACGAAAAATTCATCCGACTCTTATCAGAGCCAATTAATGTTGATGAGATCATTGGAGAAGGATTGGTTCCCAGAATGGACAGTTTGGTTTTTGCTTCGGCAACATTGACTACAGGAAAAAAGAATTTTACTTTTTTTAAAGACCAGACAGGTATACAGACCGATCAAACCATTTGCCTCGAATCTCCATTTGATTATACCAAGCAGGCGATACTCTTTCTTCCACAAGGAATACGCGATCCCAAAGACGATGATTTCGGCTACCATGAGGATATAACAAAAAAAATTCGTTTTCTCATTGAACTAACCCATGGTGATTGCTTTGTTTTATTTACTTCCAATAAATCTCTGAACCAAGTTCGTCTTGCATTGGAATCGAAAATCGCCTACCCCATTTATTCTCAAACAGTTTTGGGAGCAGTTGGTGCAAAGAGAATGTATTTAGAGAATAAAAATGCTGTTCTTTTTGGGGTTGCCTCCTTTTGGCAAGGTGTGGATATCAAAGGGGATAAATTGAAAAATGTAATCATAACAAAACTCCCCTTTCAAGTTCCTACAGAGCCCGTTCTTCAGACTAAGATGGAATTGTTGAAACAAAAAAACCAAGATCCATTTAGGAATTTTCAGCTTCCTAGAGCCGGAATCGTCCTTAAACAAGGATTTGGTCGCTTGATTCGTTCCAAACAAGATTATGGAATTGTTTCTATTTTGGATCCGCGCATTTCTACCAAATCCTATGGAAAGGAATTCCTATCTGTCTTTCCTACAGGAATAAAAACCATACAAAAAGACGAGGAATTAGTCCAAAGTTTTCAAAATCTTCCGAAACTAATAGTATGAGTTCTTCATTTATCAAATTTCTTGTTTCTATTTCTGCATTTTTGTTTTTTTCGGGTTTGGGTAGTGATGTGGTTCGAAAAGATTTTTTCCAATCCGCAGTGAACTGGTCCAGATACGAAATCCAACTCAACACTGAAGTGAATGTTCCAAGAATTCAAATCCATGATGAATTGAATCATTTTTCAGGACAAACTGCAACCAATCTCAGTGAAGCCCGAAGCATTGCTTATTCCAATGCACATAAAAAGAATCGATCACGAATGAATATTGCAATGGAAAAACTTCTTTTCGATGAAAATTATACATTGGGGGAATATATGGAAGAAAACCCCAAGTATAAATCCAAAATCATCCATTATTTCAATGAAAACCCCGAGAAAGAGACAATAGTGTACGAAAAGAACAAACTCGTATTGGAATCTAGGTTGAATTTATTGGGCTCCCAAGAGTTGATCTCTGTTTTTTTTCCTGAATTGGGTGGCGAGGTTCTCCCTGAAATCCATGACGATCTGCCCAGCGATTCGTTTACCGGACTCATTATAGATGCTAGAGGAACCTCATTTCGACCCAGTTTATTTCCTAAAATTCAAAATCAGGAAGGAAGAGATATATTCAGCAGAAAAATTGCCAATCCTAATAGCATATTGGAATTGGGACTTGTATCCTATATGGAAAATAGCAATCATCCTTCCGTTGCAAGAAGAGTGGGACGCAATCCATACTTAGTCAATCCTATGTCTGTTGTGGGAAAAAATCTTACAAATTTAGTATTAGCAAATGAAGAGATAGCAAAGATTATCTCAAGCCCTTCCAATCGAAAGAACTTGAGACTTTGTAAAGTGGTTATTTTAGTTGGCGAGTTAGATCGGTAAATACAGATTCAGCTTTTGAATAATCACCATTGAATAGATAGGCAAAACCCAAATCTTCCAACTGTCTTGGAGCTAAATCTTTCCTTTTGGCTTCAATCTTTTCCATATTTAAAATTATCTTTTCGTATTGCTTTCTTTTTTCTTCAAAACTGGGAAGCTTTAGTTTACCGGGAACCATATCTAGCAGAGATTCGGCATCTTGGTGCTTACCCAAAAATAAAAGTGCCATACCTATAACTCGATGCACTTCAGGATCATTCATTTCATTGATATGATTTCGGTAAAGACTGACTACTTCCGTGTAATTTTTCAAATGATACAAAGCCATTGCCTCTTCTTTTACGAAGGCAAGATCCATGAACTTCTTTTTGTATCCACGAATAATTGCTAAAGCATAATCATATTTTTTCAATTTGAAATATACATCTACACTTAGTTTGGTAAAAGGATAAGAAAATAAGGAATTTTTATTTTTAAAATAAATTTCTAACTGATTGCCTGCCTCTTCATATTTTCTGGAATGAAAATTTACATATGCCTCAACAAGAGGAGACAGCAGACTCATTCCTTTCGGACTGTAGTTTTTGATGGATTCTCCGTTTTCAAAACGAGAAATCTGGCTTAGATGGAATAGAAAATGCGAATTTGGATTTTCCTTGGCTATGGATATAACCTCGTCATAAGACCCTACTTCAAATAATTCCCAAGCCTCCTTCTCCGGAGTTTGATTCTCTACCGCTAGAGTTGCAGATTGTGCCATGATTTACCTCTCCTACCAAAGATCGGTAAGAAGAGGGTTTCTCTTAGGTATTTTTTTATGGATGGATTCTGTACATCATTCTTGGAAATGGTATGCATTCTCTGACATGGGGAAGCCCTGCGATCCAAGCAACCAACCTTTCCAATCCCAAACCAAATCCAGCATGAGGAACCGAACCATATTTTCTGAGATCCAAATACCAATCGTAGCCGTCCTCAGGGAGACCTTCCTCGCGAATTTTTGCCATGATTTTTTCGTAGTCTTCTTCTCTCTCGGAACCACCGATGATCTCGCCCACCCCTTCCGGTGCAATCAGATCCGCACAAAGAACCGTTTTGGGGTTTTGAGGATTCTCCTTCATATAGAACGCTTTGATGGCCTTGGGATAGTTTCGAATAAAAACTGCGGAATTGTATTCTTCTGTAATGAGATTTTCTCCCTCTGCGTTGATATCTTCTCCCCAAGAAATTTCAAATCCTTTTTTCTGGAGAACTCCAATTGCCTCATCGTAATCAATTCGAGGAAAAGAATTGGTTACATAACTCAAAATTTTTTCGGTGTCTCTTTCCAAAATTTCCAATTCATGTTTACATCTGTTCACAGTTCTCTGAATTACAGTGCGAACAAAATCATCTTGGAGATCAAGATTTTCCTCATTTGACAAATAAGCCGTTTCAGCCTCGACCATCCAAAATTCAGTGAGATGCCTTCGAGTTTTACTTTTTTCGGCACGGAATGTCGGACCGAAGCAATAGACCTTGCTATGGGCAAATATTGCTGTCTCCAAATACAATTGACCGGTTTGAGCAAGATATGCCTTTCCCAGATCAAAGTATTCTGTGGAAAATAGTGTTCCTGCCGATTCTCCCACCGAGCCGGTCAAGATAGGAGTATCGATGTTGGTATAGTGCCTTTCGTGGAAATAATTTCGGATCTGAAAACTCAGTTCACTTCGTATTTTTAATATTGCCAATTGCTTTTTGGAACGTAACCAGAGATGCCTATGATTCAATAAAAAGTCTGTTCCATGTTCTTTGGGTGTGATTGGATAGTCCTTGGATTCACCTTGGATCTGAAAATTCTCCAGATACATCTCCAAACCTCCGGGAGCTCTTTCATTGGCTACAAAAACTCCCTTGACTATCACGGAGGTTTCTTGACTGAGTGATTTTATAATTGCAAAATTTTCTTCGCCCAATTTTTCTTTTTCGGCAATCACCTGAAACAAATACCCTTCGCTTCGAATGGTAAGAAATTGAAATTTATTGGATCCTCGAATCCCATGAAGCCATCCCTTTAAAGTGGATTTTTTGCCTAAAAGCTCTTGAAATCTGTCCAAACTATCCTCTTAATGTTAATTTTTTATTTGATTCCCTACTTGTATCCTAAATCTTGAAAGATAAGAATGAAATCTACAATCTTAGACGGCAAAATTACTTCTGGTAAAATAAAATCAGAAATCCAAGTATCCATTCAGAAACGTGTCCAAGAGGGCTATCTGGCTCCTTGCCTTGCCACCATATTGGTAGGTGATGATCCGGCAAGCCATACATATGTAAATATGAAAATCAAGGCATGCGAGTCAACCGGAATGAAATCCAAAAAGATATCACTTCCGGCAGATACCACGACATCCCAATTGTTGGAAACCATCGAGAAGTTAAACCATGACAATACTGTCCAGGGAATTCTACTCCAGCACCCTAGCCCACCGCAAATTGATGAGAGACTGGCTTTCGATACAATTCTACCATCAAAAGATGTGGATGGAGTAACTACTTTCAATTTTGGAAGACTTGCTATGAATAGCGATACATTTTTTCCGTGCACTCCTTACGGAATTGTTTTATTATTGCAAGAATACGGAATTGATTTAACCGGAAAAGATGTAGTTGTAGTTGGAAGATCCCCTATTTTGGGAAAACCCATGGCTTCCATGTTAACAAATTTGGATGCCACAGTTACACTTTGTCACTCAAGGACTAAAAATTTACCTGATATCATTAAACGGGGAGACATAGTCATCGGTGCTGTTGGAAAACCGGAATTTATCAAAGGGGATTGGATTAAAGAGGGAGCCATTGTAGTGGATGCAGGATATAACCCCGGCAATGTGGGAGATATTGAATTAGGTGTTGCCGGTCCCAAGTCATCTTTCTATACTCCGGTTCCCGGTGGAGTGGGACCTATGACAATTGCAGTTTTACTTTTACAGACTTTATATTCTTGGGAAGGAAGATTTTCTCCTCCTCTAAAAGCGGAAAAATAATATGCCTGCCAATTTTGATGAATGCTTCCAGACCGTTCCGGAATGGAAGCCACCTGCTGATTTTGAAAGTTTTTGGAAGGAGGCTATAGGAGAGTTAAAAAATTTTCCTGTTCAGTCTCAATCCAAAAGCATATTCAAGGGTTCTATTATAAAAGAATCTCAATCTGAAATTAGTTTTAATTCTTACGGAAACCAGACAATAACAGGACACATAACAGTTCCAAGAAAGCGTGGAGATAGACCTGTTGCCATTTTTTTTCATGACTATGTAGGAGAAAGAAGACAACCTATCAAATTCCTAACCGATAGTGGGATTGCCCAGCTTCATATTGATCTTCGATGGCATGGTGAACAATTGATCTATCCGAAAGAAAATCCTGATGATCCCATTCCCGAAGGCTGGACTCCGGGATACTTTGAAAAAAATTTAGACAATCCCAATAGCTTTTATATGAAGGCTCTCTATTTGGATGTAATTAGAACCATTGAATTTGTTCGTCTTTATAGTGGGATTGATGGTGACAAAATATTTCTCTGTGGAAAGGGTATTGGTGGTGCTATGGCTGTATTTGGTGCCGCTTACTCTAAAAGAGTCATTGGATTAGTTGCAGAAACAATGAACTTTTGCCATATAACAAAGGAACAACTCCTTTTTCCTGCATCCTGGATGAAGGAAATTTATCCGGTTTATTCCAAGCCTAAGACCAAAAAAGCGGATTATAAGAAAAATTTAACATATTTTGATGCATTGTATTTTGCCAAAATGATAAAGGTTCCCGCACTCTTTAGCTGTGGGATGGAAGATGAAATCGCTAGACCTCAATCTATTTTTGGGCTGTTCAATCATCTAAATTGTGATAAGAGAATGCAGATCTATCCAACAGAAGGACATTTTGATGGAATGGAAAGACAAGATTCGGTAAATTTAGAATTCTTCAATGAGGTTTTGGGAATTGAATGATCTTGAGTTGAAATTTTATGATTCGAAAAAAGGCTGTAAAACAGTCTTTCAACCTAGTGACCCCGGCAGAGTAAAGCTCTATTCCTGTGGACCAACAGTTTACAATCATTCGCATATAGGCAATATTCGATCTTATCTTTTCGTAGATGTTTTAAGAAGATCTCTTAAATTATTCGGATATGTTCCAGATCAAACGATGAATATAACAGATATTGATGATAAAATCATTCGTGAATCCATAGCCAACAAAGTCTCTATCGAAGAATTCACCCAACCATGGACAGAAAAGTTCTTCAAAGATTTGAATACACTTAATATTGAAAAAGTAGAACACTATCCCAAGGCTACAGAATCCATTGACGAGATGATTCATATGATTCAGAAGTTACAAGAAAATGGTTTGGTCTACGAGAAGGATGGAAATTTATACTACTCTGTCGAAAAATTTTCAGACTACGGTCAATTGAGTAAGGTAGATACATCCGGAATGATAAGTGGTGCTCGCTATGATGCGGATGAATACGAAAAAGACAATGTAAGAGATTTTGTTTTATGGAAGGCTCCCAAAGAACCGGGAGAAAAATTTTGGGAAACAGCCATTGGGAAGGGTCGACCCGGATGGCATTTGGAATGCTCAGCAATGATAAGATCTATTTATTCTTCGGGAGTTGATATTCACACCGGTGGGATTGATCTTTTATTTCCCCATCACGAAAATGAAATCGCACAAACCAGAGGAGCTTACCCGGAAGAAGAATTTGTTCGGTATTGGTTGCATTGTGAGCATTTACTGGTGGATGGAGCCAAAATGTCCAAAAGCAAAGGCAATTTTTATATTTTGGATGATATCATTGCCCAAGGATACAATTGGAAAGAAGTTCGTTTTGTAATGCTTAGCTTCCATTACCGAACTAAACTGAATTTTTCATTCGAGAGATTGAGAGAAGCAAGAATCTCTATTGAGAGAATTCAAAATAGCTTAAATCGACTCATAGAATCCATAAAAAAAGATATTCCCGAATACGACTTTTCTGTCTATTGCTCTCTAACAAAAGAAGAAAATCAAGAATCTGTTATTAAAAAAATAACCAATTTGCAACCATCAACTATTGCTAAAGCTTTCTATCATGATTTTATGGAAGGATTGTCCGATGATTTAAATACTCCTAAAGCGTTGGCATCCGTGTTTGAATCCATAAAATCAATCAATTCTTTAATTGATAAGGAAGAATTGAAGACTAGTGAAAAAGAAGACATTTTGTACTTTTTTTTCCAATTAAATTGCTTGCTGGGATTATTGGATTTTGAAACTATATTGGACTCTGCCTCGGTTTCAGAAGATGATGCAAAAATAGTAAGTCTAATAGAAGAAAGAAAATCGGCAAAGAAAGACAAAGACTTCGCTAGAGCAGATGCGATTCGAGATGAATTGAAAGCTTTAGGTATTATTGTTGAAGATACTAAAGATGGTAGTGTAAAATGGAAAAGAATCCAATAAAGAAAAAAGCGATCTATGGAAGAAGAAATGTCGAAGAATTCATAGCTAAAGGGAGCATTAAAAATGTTACAGAAGCATGGGTAAAAGACAGCTTCCACGGTGAAGCTTTATCCACTATTTTAAAAGATCTTCCGGACAAGTCAATCGTGCTGAAGAAAACTTCAAGAGAAATGGACAGATCCTTACATGGAGTTAATCACCAAGGGGTTGTTTTGTGGGCATTTGAAAAATCCGTGCAGAATAAACCCAAAAAATATCAAGATTGGAAAGAAAATTTAGAACCACACCAAGGACCCTTTCTCCTACTAGATCGAATTCAAGATCCGGGAAATATGGGATCCATAATAAGAACTGCTGAATGTTTTGGAGTAAATACAGTTATTTATCCGGAAAGGGGTTCTTGTGGAATCACAGATGTTGTTTTGAAAATTTCCAGTGGAGCTCTCCACCATTTAAATGTTTTCCAAGTTGCTAATCTTTCTCGAGTTGTTGAAGAGCTGAAGAAAAAAAATTACTGGGTGGTTTCCACCACAGACCAAGGGGATGAAAATTGGGAAGATCTTCCGGATGCTGAAGATCTTGCCATCATTCTCGGAAATGAAGGGGAAGGTGTAAAGCCCATTCTCCTGGAAGAAAGCGATTATGCTATGAGAATTCCTCTTCACGGCGAAGTGTCGTCTTTGAATGTAGGGGTTGCTTGTGGAATTATTTTAGATAGAATTGTGAACAGATAGAGCAGTGATTAACCGAATCATTATATTTTTATTATTGTATATTTTTTTAAATGGTTGTGACGTAAATAGATTCATTAATAAACCATCATCTTCTGATCCTGCACAAGATTTCCTTTTGTTTTTATTATTATCAAGAGAAGATAGCAATTATGATTTATATCGATACAATCCTAATCCCAATCTTGGTTTAGGTGAGGTTCGACCGAATGCTGTTCGATTCAGCCTACCTAATAGAGAGGAGGATAGATCCGGTCGAATCAATTTAATTTTCATTCATGGTTGGAACTTTAAAGAGAGAAATTCTGATCCACCTGCTGACTTTGCCTATAAAATTGCTCAGATAGAAGATACCTGGTTGAACGCAATTCAATTCATAGATAAACTGGATACTAACATACAGGATAGGTTTAATTTTTATTTTTATACTTATAGAACTTCCAACCGAATTTTCGATAATGGCAGAAGGTTTTTGAATGAAACAACTAGATTCTTTAAGGATGAAGATCAGATTGTTGTTGTAGCCCACTCCATGGGTGGTCTTGTAACAAGAGAAGCTATGCTTCAATCTCAAGAAAGGGATTTATACAATGGTCTTATCAGTTTAGGAACACCCTATTTCGGATCACCATTTGCAGTATCTGATTTTGTAGGATTCAATCCGATACTCCAGGAGCTTGTTTCATTCTACACAAGTACCGACGGTGGTAGAGATCTTGCCCATTCGAATCAATTGGATAATCAGGTAGAGATTTCAGGTGGAATCAATCTTTACTTAGATCGATTGTCAGCTATTAATGAATCTTTGGACTCAAGAACAGTTGCTTATTATGGGAATATGACGGATTGCAATTTAGGGGAGTTGGTACTTTACCAAACCAGTTGCAATATATTGAAAAATCAAAACGTAGCATTTGAAATCAACGATGCTATTGTGCTTGGAAACAGCGCTCGGCTAGGTGGAAGAGCGAAAGAAACAATTCAGAAAGAAAACTTTGACCATAGCATGCTCGCTTTTAGAATCATTGATACAGAAGCGGGAGAGACTTTCTTCTTGGAAGTTATGAATAAGATTTTGAATACAACTTGGTAATTGATATTTTAAGAAATATTAATGATAGAAAAAATACTATCGAATAGACAATAATTTCCAAAGTAGTTCCAAAAAATATCTTTCCAAATCCCGATAAACCGGAGAATACTGAAACTATAGCAAGAAAACAAGATTGCAATACCAATAGCCAATTGGATTTATAGGTGGGGAGTTGAAACTCGGAAGCAATCTTTTTCCATCCTAAACCACTCGGTTTTACTTTTTCATAAAACTCCTTCAAAAGTTCTCTATCTCCACTTGGAAATAAATAGGTTACTAGAATTACTATAGCAATAGTAATAATTGCTGTTAATCCTGCGGAAAATGGAAATTGAATATCCGTAGTCAACTTGATAATGGAAAATACAATTGGTGCGGCAACGAAACCCGAAAGTTCTGACCATGCTGTAATCCTCCACCAAAACCACCTGAATACAAGGGCGAATCCTATTCCCGAGGATGCTTCAATAATAAAAAACCAAGCAGAGCTCACCCTATCCATCAAATAAAATGTAATATAAAGAGAAATAACACCTGATAGGAATTGCAAAAAGTAGGAAAGCTTTAAGTAAGAATTGTCAGTTCGATTCTTCCATATAAATGGTTTACTCAAGTCATTCACCAAGTAAGACGCTCCCCAATTCAAATGAGTGGCAATGGTTGAGAGGTAGGCGGCAATAAAAGTTGCAATTACAAATCCTTTTCCACCCTTCTCCAAGGCGGGTTCAACCATGAGTATAAAGCCCTTACCCTTATCGGACTCACTTAAATCCGGAAATAAAACCAAACTACATAATGCAACAATGATCCAAGGCCATGGACGCAAGAAATAATGCGTGAATAAAAACCATAAACTTGCCTTGGAAGCATCGATTTCATTTTTTGATGCAATAATCCTTTGCGCTATGTAGCCACCACCGCCCGGTTCGGAACCCGGGTACCAAGATGTCCACCACAACACCAAAACAAGTACCAGGTATCCTGACCATTCTTGTTCCGGTGGAAAAAAGTTGAATTTATCAACGGGTAGTTTATCTTGCAATCCTTGCAATCCACCAATTTCGGGAAGATCCAAACTGAAATAGGCAAGTAAAACACAACCAACCATTGCAAAGAAAAATTGAAATACATCAATATAAGATATTCCACCCAAGCCCAAAAGTGAAGTGTATATAAAAGCAAATGAAAATAAAAATAGAAGAGCATAGACTGCAATCTCCGGATCCAAAAATGCTTGCAGAATTTTATACATAGCAAGATTCACCCAAGCGATGATGATGATATTCATCATTCCGCCCAAATAGAATGCTTTGGATCCACGTAGAATCTTGGCACCTATTCCACTGTAGCGAAGTTCCAGAAATTCCAGATCAGTGAGTACACCCGAACGTTTCCAAAGTGGTGCGAACAAGAATACAGTAACAACAGCACCTAACGCCATATACCACCACACCCAGTTTCCGGATATTCCATCTTTGGAAATAATTTCGGTAACAGCAAGTGGAGTATCAGCGGCAAATGTTGTTGCCACCATAGCAGTACCGGCAACAAACCAAGGGAGTTTTCCTTCTGCTTTAAAATAGGAATTGAGTGTCTTGTTCTTTCTGGAATAAAATATTGCGATTCCAATAGTAATCAACAAAAAACCAACCAAAGTGAGCCAATCAATTGTTGTTAACTGAATCAGGTTCATAGTTTAAAGTCTTACTTGAATACCCATTTCTTTCATAGCATGTTTGGTTTCTTTAATGGAATATTCTCCGAAATGAAAGATAGAAGCCGCTAAAACAGCATCTGCTCCTCCGCGAAGTATTGCCTCAGACATATGCTCCGGATTCCCGGCTCCACCGGATGCTATCACCGGAATATTCGTATTCTCACATATCAATTGAAGCATAGGAATATCAAATCCGTCTTTGGTTCCATCTCGATCCATGGAAGTAAGAAGGATCTCTCCTGCTCCGGCAAATTCTGCTTCCTGAGCCCAGTCCAAGACTTCCCTGCCCGTTGGAGTTCTTCCACCATGGAGATAGATTTCAAATCTCTCTCTCTCCTGATTGAATCTGGCATCTATGGCACAGACTATACACTGTGATCCAAATATCTCGGAACTTTCGGTGAGGAGTTCCGGTCTTTCAAATGCGGCAGTATTGATAGACACTTTATCCGCTCCCATTTGCAACACACCTCGAACGTCATCCAAAGTTCTGATCCCGCCACCTACAGTGAATGGGATGAAAATTTTGGAAGCTATCTCTTCTACCAAATGAATTAAAATATCCCTCTTATCAGAGGATGCGGTAATATCCAAAAAGCAAAGCTCATCGGCTAAACTTTCTTCATAGGCAATAGCGGAGGTTACAGGGTCGCCGGCATCGACCAAATTGACGAAGTTGATCCCCTTTACAACTCTACCGTTCTTAATATCAAGACAAGGGATGATTCTTTTGGTTAATTCATCCAAATTAAGAAATCTCCTTGGGAAGATCAATCCTTAGCTCATCAAATTCTGACATCAGCTTAGAAACAGAAAGAATCTTTTTTTCCTCTTCATTGGAGGCAGTTATCTGAATTCCTATGGGCAAACCTTTTTCATCCAATCCTGCCGGAATAGATATTCCGGGAAGCCCCGCCAAATTAACGCTAGTTGTCAAAATATCGGCTTTGTACATCTGAACCGGATCTTTCGTTTTTTCCCCGATTTTAAATGCAGTTGTAGGACTGGTTGGCTGTAAGATGATGTCAACTTTTCCGAAGAATTTTTTGTATTTTTCTTGGATGAGAACTCGTGCCTTCTGAGCCTTTCCATAATAGGCATCATAATAACCACTGGATAGAGAAAAAGTACCTAGTAAGATTCTTCTCTTAACCTCTGTTCCAAAACCTTGGGTTCTGGACTCAATATACAAATCTTCCAACTTCTTAGCCGATGTGTCCCGGTATCCATATTTAATTCCGTCAAAACGAGAAAGATTCGAAGAACATTCTGCGGTTGCAATGATATAATAGATAGGTATCGATGATTGAAATAGAGAGAAATCCAATTCTACAATCTCTGCTCCCTTGCCTTTCAATAGTTCTACCACTTTATTGAACTTAGATGCCACACCTGAATCCCAGTGATCTTCTTCACCTTTCATGATACCAATTTTCATACCGGTTAAACCGGATTCTACAAAATCGGAAACATAAGGCGGATTGGATTTGGAAGTGCTGTCTCGATAATCTTTACCGGAAATAACACTGAACACATCTGATATCCCCAATATATCATTGGAAAGTGGACCGATCTGATCCAAGGAAGAAGCATAAGCAACCAAGCCATATCTTGAAACTCTGCCATAGGTAGGTTTCAATCCATAAATTCCACATAAGGATGCCGGTTGTCGAATAGATCCACCTGTATCCGAACCAAGTGTAACCGGAAGAAATTGAGCCGCAACTGCCGCAGCAGACCCTCCACTCGAACCACCCGGTATACAATTCGTATCAAAAGGATTTGTAGTTATCTGATAGGCGGAATTTTCAGTGGAAGAACCCATAGCGAATTCATCCATATTCAGCCTGGGAAACAATACAAAGCCTTTCTCCTTTAACTTCTCGATAGCCGTTGCATCATAGGGTGATACAAAATTCTCTAAAATTTTAGAGGCACAAGTAGTCTTGATTCCCTTGATACAGATATTATCTTTGATACCAATGGGAATTCCATCAAATTCGGATAGTGGGTTACCTGATTTTCTTCTTTTGGATGATTCTTCTGCTTGTTTAAGAATGAATTCTTTTTCCAAAGAAAGAAAAGCGCGGATTTTCGGATCCAATTTTTCAATTCTATCCAAATACGACTTAGCGAGATCCAATGGATCGAAGGATCCGTCATTCAGACCTTTTTTAATATCCGAATATTTTTTTCCAATTATATCGATCATCATGTTTCAATTACCTTGGGAACCACTATATATCCATTTTCATAATCCGGTGCAATGGAAGAAAGATCATCTCTGGTTAGAGTATTCTCAACCTCGTCACGTCTTGTGATATTTTCTTGAACTGCATATACGGAATCTTCAGCTATCGAGCTGGTATCCAAAGATTTTACCTGATCCACATAGTCCAAAACCTTATTAAAATCATTCAAGAAACCTTGCGCCTCTTCCTCTTTAACCTTCAATCTTGCCAAACCGGCAATGTTTTTGAGTGTTTCTAAATCCATATTTTCCTCTTAAAACAATTCATTCTCAATATGCGTTTTTATTAAAAACGCCTTTCAATGGTGTAAGTATTATGATTTTAATATCAAATAGCAAACTCCAATTCTCAATATAATAAATATCTGCTTCGATCCTATCATCAATGGAAGTATCCCCACGGAGACCTTGGATCTGAGCCCAGCCGGTGATTCCTGCCTTGACTGCATGTCTCCGCATATAATGCCTATGCTTCAATTGAAACTGTTCCACAAAATAGGGTCGTTCCGGGCGCGGTCCCACCACAGACATACTTCCCATTAACACATTAAAAAACTGAGGTGTCTCGTCCAATGACAATTTCCTGAGAATTCCACCAATTTTGGTAACCCTAGGATCGTTGGGAGTAGTCCATTTTGTATCGGAATCTTTCTTTTCTTGAACAAGCATAGTTCGAAACTTGAGCATCTGAAAGCTCTTATTATCCAGGCCCACTCTTTCTTGTTTATGAAAAACAGGTCCCCTACTTGTCAACTTAATCAAAATTGCCATTGCAATATAGAATGGAGAAAAGAGTAAAATGAATACTGAAGAAAATATAACATCAAATACTCGTTTGATCACACGATTATATCCCAGACGTATCGGAATATTTCGAATAGAGATCACAGGTATTCCTTCCATTACCTCGACTCTTCCCCTTGCTGTAATGAACTCTTCGTAACTGGGAATTACCTTTAGATCTATACCATAGTAGTCGCATAAATCAATCGCATCCTTTAGATTTCCTCCTTCCTCCAGAGAAAAAGCATAAATAACCAAATCAGGCTTGGTTTCATTTAAAATGTTTTCGAATTCTTTCCATTTTCCAATAACCATCTTAGGATCTACGGCTTTCGGGAGAAGATTCTTCTTTCCGATAACGAAACCGGCTATTACATAACCATAGATTGAGTGTTTTTTGATTGATTCCTGAAAACCAAGAGCATTTTTGCCGGTTCCTAAAATCACGACAGACCTTAGGTTATACCCTTTCTTCCTTAGATTACGTAAAATTCCTCTAAGGATGAAATGAGCAATGGAAATAGTAATGGGAGCTATAATTGCATAAAAAGTAATAATCAATCGAGAAAAACTTTCTCCGCGAAAGAAAAACAAAACAGCCAATATAAAAACTAAATTGATAAATACTCCCGATGTGATTGCAAGAAACTCATCGGAAAAGATAAGACCAGGTCTTGGGTGATAGAGATCAATAGAAAGGAATCCCAATATCTGAGTAATTCCCAATACAATACCCAAAATAATATAACTTTGAATATCTATAGTTGATAAAAATAGAGCGGGGTTCTCTTCGGAGAGATATCTTACAATAAAAGCAAGACCAAAAGAAGTAATTGCCCAGAATAAATCCAAAGAGACAAATAGTAGTTTAAAAGACTGACTTCTCTCTTTGAGCATTAATTAATCTCTCCTCGAAGCTGTCCATCAACAGTATCCAATGGTTGTTTTCTAAATCGATAAATCCTGGCTCTCGTTGCAGGAGTACCATCTTGTGAACCCAAAGAGAAATTGGTTAGAGATACGGAAAAAAATACAGATTGATCATAGAATGTCAACTGTCTATCACCTGCAAATCCACCCGGGAATGCTCTAAGATTCATACTGTATCCAATTCTGTATTCCCAGTTGTGAAGATTCATCTTCAAAGTTGTCATAAATCGATTGATATTAAAAACAGTTTTCTGTCTTTCCGATGAGCCTTCAGCCCCTAGCCCCTGAGCTATATCGCGATAGAGATTGGTTCTGTTGTAGTTGATTCCTGTTTCCTGACCAAACATATTTTGATCCATACCTAGATTATAATAGTCAAATTGATTAAAATTTGTTAATCTCCAAGGTTCAGTAACACGGCTATCCAATTCAAAATCCATTCCTATAGATCTTGTAACCTTTACATCGGTTCGAAGAAAAAATCTATAACTATCCAAGAAATTATTTCTATATACATGATACCAAGTTCCACCCGCTTCAAAACTGCGAATATTTCGAATGAAAGGAGTTGCAAATCCTCCCATTTTGTAAGAAAGAGTCAAATGATTACTCAAGGGACGATTTTGTGGAGTATGGTATACAAAATCATTATTGATAAATACTCCCGAATAAAAACTTCTCTGTCTCTCCAAAAGAGTGGGTCTTCTGTTCTTGAAGCCGTCCAGAAAATCCACAAAGCCGGACAATCGAAAAACTGTAAAATACCACCTTTCACTTTCGGTGGGACCCGGTTGGTATTCCCCGGAATATTTTCTGAAATCTTTGATTGTTCGAACAGATACTTCCCAATCATCCAATGCATACGACTCCAATGCAATTTCCGCCTCATTTACTCGTGCATTTCCAAAGATTGGATCCTTGAATCCCACTTTGTCGACATCCATTTTTCTATAATTAGTAGTCAAGAATAGAGCCGGAACTCCTATTCGAAGCTCATGATTTTGTCTTACATATTGAAATGTATCTTGTCCCAAGAAATCTCTTTGGGCTAAATTCGCAGGATTGGATGGGCTGTTAATGTCATTACCACTCCCCGGAAAGTCAACTGTATTCTGTCTCGCACCGGCATGTGCCGATGGTGTGAAAGAAACATACTCGCCCATCGGCATAGTCGTTCTTAAGCCGGTTTCCCCCACCGTTAGATTCTGAGATCTCAATACAAAATCCTGAAATCTTCCAAAAGGGTCATTCAATGAATCTGAACCTGGAGGAGGAAACGGCAATTGCCTTTGTACCGGAGGTCCGTAAAATTTCGTTGTGGAATTCGTAAATAAAAGATCCCAGTAAATTGGCGATTCAAAATAAGGAGTCGTTCCCACCTGAGAAGAATTGAGAATTTGAATTACAGGTGCTGTATCCATCGTAGGGAAATAACCTTCAGCTTGGATCTGATAGAATAAATTTCTCTTGGCACCAATCGAAACAGTTAGATCTCCACGACTTTCGATATAATCGAAACTCCAATCCAACATATTCCGAATCAATCCGAAGCGTTGGTCTCTCTGAGTATAAAGTCCTTGGATTGAGTTGGAAGGGAGATACCTATTTCCATATTCATAATCGAAATTCAATTGATTTTGATTCTCGTATTTCAATTGAATATTTCTGGTTCCGTCTTTGGTCACATCGTTTTGCTTGGAGTTTATATTAATATTTGTCTTCCACCAAGGCTCATACTCTTGCCCAATATCTCGAAAAGGGAGTCCATAGTTGGGAAATAGTTCCCCTCGATCAACTTGATTGGTAGTGGCAATACCACCTAATCTAAATCGGTCTTCAAATGCACTGGTGATTTCATTCCTCTTGTGATTCGCATAACCCAAGTCTATATTATAATTCAGCCAGGGCGAAACCTTCCACATATTAATTTGTGCAGCTTGTCCGGTCTTCTCGTACATATCGAATCGGAATTGGTAACCATGTGGAAGAATAATACTGTCCGGATAAGGATCAGACCATTGGTAGCTATTTTGCAAGAACCACCCTTGAGTATTATTTTTACCCGCTTGTAGATTCCATCCATTTCCACTGGATGAATTGTATATCATAGGCAACCAGAATAGTGTCGTTCCACCAACTTGGTAAGATAATTGAAAAGCTACGATCGAATTGTCTTCATATATTAAAATTTCTTTAGCTTTAAATGTGTAATGGGGTATTTCCGCATTACAAGCAGTAAAGTATCCCATTTCCATAAGATAACGTTTCTCGTCCAAGCGCTTCATTTTCTCACCGATAAAATATGCCGGATACATACTGGCTTTACTGTCGTATATTACGCCTTTTGCCAATTTAAAATCATATAGAAATTTTTCTCCCAATACACGAACGGCTCCGTCATTGTATTCGATACCACCTTCGGCGTAGATTTCTTGTCTATCGGAATCTATGGAAACAGTCTCGGCTCTAAGCTCTCCGGTTCCAATTTTGACACTTACCTTACCCCGCAAAACCATCACACCTCCCTTGGTCTTGTCGATGGTTAGAAGCTCTCCTTCGGCGGCATTTTTGATTTGTATTCTTTCTTCGGACTCTGGTTTTTTAGGAAGACTATCGAGTGTCAAGCTCGGAGTGATGTCGTCGATAGCCATTACTCTCTTAAGTCGTTCTCTCTTAGCGTAGATAGAGCCGGTTGTTGGAACTCCTAATTCGCGGAGGTAATTTTCCACTTCTCGCTCGGTGAGTGATTCTAAGGACTTACCTGCAAGCTGGGACTTTAAAGACTGCGCCGTGAGTTTTCTTTTTTCATTTTCAGGGTTGGGTTTTTCTTCCGAACCGCCCCAATCCATAGGTAGACTTAACCCACCTGTCCCTTGGGAGAACAATAATGTTGGGATAAATAAGAGAATTATGAATAAAATCTTGTATTGCACATTAAGATAAAGATAATTGGAGTGGACATTTACGAGTTTTTTTAGGTTTCAAAATATTGCAAATCCGAAATCCTAATTAAACCCAAAAAAGCACAGTATTTACGCTCTTTCATTGCTTCCTATTGGAAGTTCCATTCGAAGCAAATATTTTTCGTCTTCTTTTAAGGCTTTTATGCTCCCACCATGCTCTCCAACTATTGCCTGGCTCAAATGAAATCCCAATCCTGCCAAAGTGAAATTTTTTTCATAGCTTCCAACAGTGGTTTTTTCTCGGTTGTTTATCTGGGAAGAAATACCTTTTCCTGAATCCATAAAATCCACTCTGATGTTGTCTTTTAGCGCGGGGCTCAAATAAATCTTTATGGAAAGCCATTTTTCAGAAGATTGCTCCTGTTCGTGAATGGACAATCTGCAATAACTGATAATATTTAAAACTGCTTGCTTTAATTTCTGCGGTTTGCAAAATATTTCAGGCAATGCTTTATCATATTCAATGTTTAAGTTGATCTGATCTTTAATAAAAAGCTGATTGAATAGAGAAAGAATTTCTTGGACAATCTGGTTTACATTTGCCCAAACTAAATGATCTTTATCTTCTCTGGCATAATTGATTAGATTTTTTACTATTGTGGAAATCTTATTGGATTCATTAAGGATGGTTTCGAAGTAATGAGAAAAGTCTGAATCTTCTTTTTCTTTGGATTGCTCCCAACCTAGTTCGGCAAAATTCAAAATACCCATCAGAGGATTATTGATTTCATGAGCGATACCACTGGATAAAATTCCAATTGATTCCAATCTCTGACTCTCATAAAGTCGTTCCTGCATGAGGTGAAACGATTTTGTTGATTCAAATTTATAAATAGCCAATTCAATTGTTATATATAATTCCCTGGCATGGAATGGCTTTATAATATACCCGGATGGTTCCGTTATCTGGGCACGATCCAAGGTGGACTGGTCGGAAAATGCAGTAAGATAAATAATCGGGATATTAATTTTGGAGAGGATGATTTTAGAGGTTTCAATACCATCCATACCTTCTCCCAACATAATATCCATAAGAACGACATCAAACTTTTGCTCATTTATAATTTCTAGTGCCGATTCTCCGGAATTTGCATATTCAGTCTGATAACCAAATTGTTGCAAAGAATTGCAAATATTGATAGCAATAATTGTCTCGTCTTCGACAACCAAAATTTTTAACTTTTTTGGATTTTTATGATTCATTTACTAGCTGCAACCTGATAATTCTACTTATTCCATAGATATCATAGGAAATACACCTTGTTTTTTTCTATTGAATAATTTTTTATGCCAAAAACAATTTGACAATTTTTTGAACTGAATCATTTTAAAATTAGGGGAACTCGAATGAATTTAAAATTAACAATAAGCATATTTTTCTTACTCCTATCGTTGATTGTAGGGGGAGCTTGTAAAAGTTCAGACAAGTCCAAAGAGGATTCTTCCAATCAAAACACGGAAGACACTACTTCGGACAGATCCATGGAAGAAATGGATTCACAAGATCCGGATGAAAAAAAAGCAAGAAGCAAATCCGCTCAATCAGGTAAAAAAGGTTGCATAAAGGGTGATTGCGTCAATGGTTTTGGTGTTTATGTCTATGAAAATGGTGATACTTATACCGGAAATTTTAAATCTGACATGAGAGAGGGCGAAGGATCATTTGCCTATGCAAATGGTGAAAGCTTTAAAGGAAATTATAAAGAAGATAATCGTGAAGGAAAAGGTCTTTATCGCTTTGAAAATGGAGATACTTTTACCGGTGATTTCAAAGCGGGTGGAATTACCGGTCCCGGTGTTTATACATTCAAAGATGGAAAAGTATTGAAAGGCGAATTCTCTGATAATGGAAAAACAGGATCAGGAACTTTAATCGACGGAGCAAAAGTAAGAAATTGCCAAATTAACAATCGCAAATTATCCTGCGAATAGAAAAAAATTAGCTATGTAGTGAATAACACTGCATAGCTAACTAATTTAATTTACGGAACTGTCATAAAAACTTTTTTATTCTGAGATTTTTATTTAGAAGAGAAATTTACTCTCAAATTTTACCCTGAGATTCCAATGAATTAAATCCTACAATTTGGTTTTTTGCCTGCCTGCCTTGCAGAATTAAAATTTATAAGTGCTTGTGGCATTTTATCCTGCAAGTCTTTAATTCTTCTGTCATCAGATGGGTGCGTCGACATGATTTCGGGTGGCTTTCCCCCTCCGCTAGCGGCTTTCATACCTTGCCATAAACTAACACTTTCTTGAGGATTGAAACCTGCTTTGGACATTATTTCCAGACCTATAATATCTGCCTCAGTCTCATGCTTTCTCGAAAAAGGAAGAATGACACCGTAAGTTGCCCCGGCTCCCAAAGCACCGGCAGCAGTTTCATACCCCATACCTTGGAGAACTGAGAGACCACCTTGAGTAATTGAAGATTGAGATACTCTTTCATTACCATGTCTCGCCGTCACATGAGCTATTTCATGACCTATAACTGCGGCAAGTTTATCTTGGTTATCGGCAATTGTCATTAATCCGGTATAAACACCTATCTTACCACCGGGTAATGCAAATGCATTTACGGAAGGATCACGAAATACCACTACTTCCCATTGAGTAACTCCTGTAGTATCCTCAGTTTCCTTTAATGAGGCAAAAGTAATACATCTAACATAATTATTAATTGCAGGATTGGTTTCTATGGGCGTTTGTTTTTTTATATCTTCAAATGCCTCCGCCCCCATAACATTCATATCGGAATCATCTATCATAATGAACTGCCTTCTACCAGTCGGAGAAGTAGCACAATTCCAAATAAATAGAAAAATAAAAAATTTAGGTAATAGTTTAGTCATATATTGTCCTTTAATTAAAGTTTTTACGACTAAAAAATATTGTCTAGATTTTTTTCAATTAACGCAAGTGCATCTGACTCAGATAGTGGTTTATTAAAATAATATCCTTGGGCATATTCTGTTTGGTATTCTTTAAGGATAGTCAATTGTTCTAAACTTTCTACCCCTTCTGCAATTATGGACATACCTAAATTCTTACCAAGTTGAATCACTGATTCCAATATAATTCTATCTTGCGAGTTCTCAACAATTCCATCTACGAAGGATTTATCTATTTTTAAATGATCTATTGGGAATTTTTTCAGATAGGATAGTGAAGAATATCCAGTTCCAAAATCATCCAAAGAAATAGAAAAACCTTTCTCTCGAAATGCTTTGATAATTTTTATGGTTTTCTGAAAATCTCTCATTGCCAAACTTTCTGTTATTTCCAAATGAACTAATTTTGATTCGATTCCATAATCATTAATAAGATCCAAAAAATATTCAATTAAAGATTCTTCAAATTGATAAGAAGATATATTCAAGCTAATAAATAATTTTTCATTCAATTCCGGATTGATTCGGAAAACTTCTTTTAAAAAACGAAACGAATGCTTGTAAACTAAATCTGATATAGGAACTATCATTCCCGATTCTTCAGCTATTCCCAAGAAATGAAATGGAGACAAAAGACCCTTAACAGGATGGTTCCAACGAACCAATGATTCAAAACCGGAAAGTTTTCCTGCTTCAGCAGAATAGATGGGTTGAAAATAACTTATTATTTCACCGTTTTTTACTGCTTGTTTTAGTTCAAAATGTATTTTCATTCTCTTTTGTATTTCTTCTGTCATTGATTTCTGAAAAAAGATATAGTTCCGAGAATAATTCGACTTACATTCAAACATTGCCAATTCAGCATTTTTAAGTAACTCTTCCCCATCACCTCCGCCTTCCCCTCTAATGGCAATTCCAATTGAAAAATGCAGGAAAACATCAACAGAATCGATTTGAATGGGGGCATCAAATTTGGACTGAAAATGATCCACATATTTGGATAAATTTTCATTGGTTAGTTTGGTTGACATCATTATGATTCCAAAACTATCTCCTCCTAATCTAGCAGGAAAATAAGGAATTCCAACATCCCACTTTTTCAAAAATACAGATATCTTCCCAATTACTTTGTCCCCAAACAAAAAGCCATAAGTATTATTTATCCTGTTAAATTGTTTTATATTCAATACTAAAACAGCTAACTTTTCACCGGGATTGGAGAATGATCTAGAGATATATTCTTCCAATTTTGCCAGAAACAATGATCTGTTGGGAAGACCTGTATTTGGATCATAAAATGCATCGTGAGTGAGTTGCTGTTCCGCAAGCATTCTATAAGTTATATCGAATTGAATTGCTACCAATTTATATAAGTTATTCTTAACATCTAAAAAAGGGACAACTGTTAAATCTATCCAGAATTTTGTTCCATCTTTTTTGAGATTTTGAACTTCACCTTTCCACAATTCTCCTTTGTTTAGAGTCTCATAAAATTCTTTCCACATCGATTTTTTATGATATCCGGAATTTAAAATATTGTGGTTTTTTCCTATGACTTCATGAGAAGAATAACCGGTGAGGTCACAAAACTTTTGATTCACACCTGTTATAACTCCATCCTTATTCGTAATTGACACAACTGCCGATTGATCCAATGCATATTTTTGGAACTGTAATTCTCTGTAAGAAATCTCCAATTGACTTAAAAGCATATCTCTTTCATGCTTTTCTTTAATTGCTACTTCTTGCTTATGAATAATATGATCAATATAGTTGAAATTTTTTGTGTAAAATACTATATCAAATCCTATTTTAAGGTATTCCTCACTTAATTCTTCATTGGATATTTTATTCACCAATAATGCGTATTTGTGGTTAGATTTGATTCTGGAAACTATTTTAGATAGATCCTTATCTGAAATAGAGAACTCGGTGAATATAATAGAAGCATTTTGTTTATTAATGAATTCTTCCAGGTCATCCAACAGAGTAAATACGCGAATCGAAAAATTGGAATTGGACAAGGCATTTAGAGATTTTAAATTATCCGGGCTAAACCCCCCTTTATCCAAAAAACATATATTCATATAAGTACCACTTTGCCAGAATAGTATTGCTCACTGGATAATTCAAGAAAGAATGAAAATTTCGATTGACATTAATGAGAATTTCGAATTTTTTAAATAAGATGCACCCAAGAGAGTTTGAAAAAGTATACATCCGGATAGATTATCTCGAAGAAGAATTAAAAAAAATGTTGGCTCAGATGAATGAACTGAATTATGGAAGCCTAGGCGATTATGATAAAGGTGGATTTGACGGCTACAAGCAAGCGGTTACCGAAATGATGAAAAAAATCTCTTCGAAATTTTCAAAATTGGCTTAGTAAATTACTTTACCTTTTGAACTATGAAATGATCTTGGAGACAATATAAGTCAATGAGCTATACTACCAGAAATTACAGAAATCATCTAATTATAACCTTGGAAGGAAGCTTGGATATATACTCGGCTCCTACATTGAAAAAAGATTTTCATAAGCTCATTGATTCCGGTGCCTTGTCCATTGTATTTGATATGAAAAATATTAAACTTCTGGATTCTTCGGGAATTGCATTGCTGGCAAATCTTCAAAAAAAACTCCAAAGCCTAGATGGAAGATTTTTCCTTATGAATCTAAATTCAGATATTTTGGTGATTTTGAAGCTGGCGTCCCTCGAGTCTTTTTTTAAAATAGTGCAAGCTGAAAGCGAACTCACTTAAATTAAAATGTTACCTTTTTGATAGATTTAATATCCAATCCTTGGATTTTAGTCTCTATAAAAGCTTCTATATTACCTCTTTCTTGAATCAATTTCTTCGCAGAAACAATACCTTTTGATGTGTAAACTTGCAGGTTCCGGTTGGAGTAACGCTTGGAATTATCATCGTATAAAATCATACTTTTAAAATTGGAAATTGGCGTACGAATAGGAAAAGAATCCATTTGGATAACTAAACTATCGCCTTGAAACTCAATGGATTTGGATAGAATTCTCCTTCCGTCATTCAATTCTATTTGGATTCTTATATTTTGTTTCCCACTAACGTCATGAACATTCTGCTTCGATACAATATCTGCAATATCCTTCACTATCGTTGTATCCGAGTTATCATACAAAGATTTTTCGTTATTGGGTGCTTTTTCTATAACCGATACAATCTTGGGAGTTTTCAGGAGTTTAGTTCCTTCTTCTACCAAATTAAATGAATCTACATCGCCCAATTCTTCAGATTTTTTCTTGGAAAAATTAACCAAACTCTCTTCTTGTGTATAGAAATTTCCCAGAAGCAACAATCTCCGATTGGCTTGGATAGCTACCTTGGAATCTTGATTTTGATTCGTCAACGCAATATAACCTGTAATTGCATCCTGAATCCTGCCTGACTCTTCCTTACTTCTTGAAACCATATAACGGTGCTTTGGAATTAGATTTTTACTCTCGCCGGATATGGATAATAGATCTTCATAATTTCCATTTTTATAATAGAATTCTAATTTTGCGGTATAGGACAGATTTTTTTTGGTAATTGAATTTTTCTTTTCCTTGGACTCTAAAATTAATCTTTTAAGAAAAATTGCATTGTCCGAATAATGTGTACCGGCATATTTACTCAAAACTTCATCCAATTTTTCTATACTACTTGCATCCTTACCCATCATCGCCAAACAAAATCCGTTGTGAAGAAACACAAACGCCAACTCTTCAGAATTCTTATCCAGAGATTCTTCAAGATCATTATAATGCTCATGTGCTATGGCAAATTTTCTTTTTCGTTCTTTATAAAATGCATATTGAATCTTTACCAGTGTATTTCGATCGTTCATCATTCGAATAGGAGGCTTAAGAGATAAGGCTCTCACTAAATTCAATATGGAAAATCCTATTTCTTCAGAAAGATTCAAGCCGGGATTCCATTCTTCTATTCCGGCATTTAGAACATTTGACTCAATTACATTGAGTCTCATCTCTTCTTGGAAATTATCACGATCTTGGTAAACTTGCCTTATCTTATCCCTAAGAGTTTTGGAAGAAAGTTCGTAATTCATGATCTGATCTTTCTGAATTCTTACTTTCAAATCCACAATTCTTGCAGAAATTATTGACTGTGTTGTAATAAAAAAAAATGAAATCAATAATATAAATCCGGCTATATAAGCGAGATATTTCATTTTTCCGGCATCTCCCAAAGCATTGCCGTAATATCATCTTTGTATTTATCTTTAAATTGATTTAGAGAAAGTGCTATTGCTTCAAGAATAGATTGATTGTTTGTATTTTCATTAATCCCTGCAAGCACTATATCTTTAATTCTTTCCAGTCCAAACATATTTCCTGATTCATCGGAAGTTTCTACCATTCCATCCGTATAACAGAGGATCTTGTCATAACTATTGAGCGTAGTTTCAGTGGAAACATATTCATGATTATCTTTCATGCCTAAAGGGGGTCCGGAACTTGATATTTCTACAATTGAAGTTCCTCTATCTTGGAAAATAAGAGGAGGATTGTGACCGGCATTACAAGATATCATTTTATTACCTTCAATGAAAATAGCTATCGCTGTGGCAAAAAATGAAGACTGTAATCGATTTCCCATCAAAGTATTGAGTCTGTTTATAATTTCAACAGGCTCTGAGGTCTCTTTTACTATTGATTCCATAAACATAGAAATTGTAACAGTAACCAAGGAAGCACTTACACCGTGACCCGAAACATCGGCAAGAAAGAATATAAAACATTCTCGATTGTTGTTATTTATCTTTTTTACAAAATAGATGTCTCCACTTACTTCCCTTAGAGGAAGGAAGACTTTTCCTATATTGAATTTTTGCAGATCTTTAAGATTAGGGAGAAACAGTTCCTGTACCTCCTTTCCTATTTTGAGTTCTTGGTTGATCTCGAAATTCAGACGACTGATTGTATCCATTTTTTCTTGGATAGAACTTGCCATATGATTGAATGAATCACCGAGTATATCAAGTTCATCATATCTCCTTCTTTTCCAGCCTGCTCTAGTATTCAAATTCCCTGCAGACATTAGATCAGAGGCTTTTTTCAGGATATTCAATCGATTGAATAT